>JAATGG010000008.1 GCA_015654835.1 Terriglobales bacterium | reverse complement strand
TGCGCCAGTCCTGGGTCATGGTTTCTCCGCATCGCACACAGCGCCCATGGCAAGGGGAAGTAGGGCAGAAGACGGTGCCTTCGGGAGCGGCCTACGATCCGCAATGTTATCTTTGCCCGGCGAACAAGCGGGCGGGCGGGGCGGTAAATCCTGCGTATTCAAGTGTTTTCTCATTTGTAAACGATTACGCGGCGGTCTTGCCCGAGCTTCCCACCGCCACCGAAGCCCCTGCTTCGCCCTTATTGGTTGCCGAGCCCATTCGCGGGCTCTGCAAGGTGCTCTGCTTCCATCCCGACCATAGCCTCACCCTGGCCCGCATGAAGCGCGACGAGATTCGCCGCGTGGTCGATGCCTGGACCGGCGAATACCAGCAGCTTGGGGCGATTGACTGGATTCGGTACGTGCAGATTTTCGAGAATCGTGGAGCCATGATGGGCGCCAGCAATCCTCACCCGCACTGCCAGATCTGGTCTACCGGCTTTGTGCCCGATGAGCCCGCGGCTGAGACTGTGGCCCAGCATGAGCACCTCACCCGCACCGGCCATTGCCTGCTCTGCGACTACCTTGAGACCGAACGAGCCGCCGGCGAGCGCATCGTCTTCGAGAACGAGCACTTCACCGCGCTGGTCCCCTGGTGGGCTGTCTGGCCTTTCGAGGTCCTCTTGCTCTCCCGCCGCCATGCCGGCGCGCTGCCGGAATTCAATGATGCCGAGCGGGATGGGCTCTCCGACGCACTGAAGCGCCTGACTACCCGGTTCGACAATCTGTTCGAGACCAGCTTTCCGTACACCATGGGCTTTCATCAGACGCCGACAGATTCGGAAGCGCATCCGGAATGGCACTTCCATGCCCACTTCTACCCGCCGCTGCTGCGCTCGGCCACTGTGCGCAAATTCATGGTCGGTTTTGAAATGCTGGGTATGCCGCAGCGCGATATTACCGCCGAAGACGCGGCGCAGCGCCTGTCAGCGGCGAGCGAAGAGCATTTCTGGCCGCGAGGCTGATTCCTCCCGGCCCGCATCAACCCGCGCCCCATCCTGCCGCAAACGCGCGTATGGTGGGGCGCTCCGCAGGGCGCGACGATGTGCTTGACGAATGCCTCTGCTGCATGTACGACTGGTTCGGTAGCCATAAGCCGTATACGGCTGATGAGTGCATAGAGCAAGATGCGTTCATCCATATTTTCCAGATCGCTCGTTATCGATTTGGCATATATCCGTGAAGCCTCGTTGATGAAGCCGGAGTAAAGAGTCTCCCGTTGAGCAATCTGTCGATTTCATAGGTCGCGTTGCGTCACGCTACGTTGGAGAATAAAGTTACTCAATACCGGCGCCAGTGCACCGACTGAGGAGCGCTCCGAGAGCGCGAGGATGTCGATGATTGCCGGGTTCACAGATTCGGGAGAGTCTCTCTGGATTATTGTGGGATCTGGCCCATTGTGCGTTTGAGTTCTGCCTGCGCCAACGACAGCCCGAGGGTAGCGTCTAGAAGCGCCGCCTTCGCCGAAACCGCTTTCGCATGTGCCTCTTCACGAGCGGAAGCGAGAGCTATATTTTGTTCAAACTGTCGGTCCACCAAGCGGGCAGCCTCCGTTCTCACGCCTAGTGCCTCTTCCGCCACGCCGACCATACTCTGCAACTGCTCGACCTTGTCATAGGCCGTTTCCACTTCCACGGTCAATTCGTCTTTGGCTTTGGCGAGACTGAGTTCCGCCTCTGAGAGCAAAGTCCGCGAATCCTTTATCTCTGCATTGCGCCGTCCACCGTCGAATACGTCATAGCTGAGCGAAAAGCCAAATGTCCCAAAATTGTGGACGAGGAGCGGAACGCCGCTCTGATAGCTGTAGCGCGCAAGTCCGGTGATATCGGGGATGTATGCATCTTTGGCTGCTTCCAGACCTGCTCTTGCTTTGATGACCGCCTGCTTTGCCACCCGAACCTCGGGGCTCTGTTCCTGGGCGATTCGGAGACACTCTTCGCGGCTCGGGACCGCGATGGATGACGCTGAAGGATCTTCGTCAAGTTGGAGTTGTGAACTCAGTGGTAGTCCGAGCAGGTCGTTGAGGGCCACAGTGAGATCGTGAATCTGCAATTTCTGCGTCAGGACGGTCTGCCTGGCGTCAAGCAGGGCCGCACGACTTTCAAGAGCGGCAACATCGAGAGCGCGTCCCTGGGCCACCGCATCCGCGCTTTCCTGCGCCTTTACTTGGCTGGCGTTCACTTCCGCCGTCGCAGCTCCCAACCTGAGTTGCCCAATAAGCAGACCGTAGTAGAGCTGCCGGACCTTGAGAGCAATTTCATTCTCGGCGTTGTTCAGTTGGATCTTTGCGGTGTTAATATCGGCCGTGGCCGCGCGGTTCGACTCATGAATCTTGAGCATCTGTGTCAAAGGCTGCGTCAGGCCGGTGCCACTGGTATAGGCTGTGTCCGATCCCTGGCCAATAAAGAGACTCTTTGCCGGGATTGGCCCCGTGGCTGTGGGAACCCCAAAGGCGCCAGCAGGAATCTCAACGCCTGCAAGTTCGGTGACGTGCAAGATGCTTGACTCGTTCTTGATGTGAGAAAAATAGGCCGAGCGGGCGATCTCCTTTTTGTGCACGCTGTCGACAACTGCCAGGTGGGCGAGTTGAAGTGTGCGGTTCTGCTTGAGCGCCAGATCGATTGCCTGCGCGAGAGTGAGTGGCACTGTAGCGCCTGACTGAGTGCGGTCCTGGGAATGCGCGACACATTGTCCCAGGAATCCCGCAGTGCACAACACGATTGGGAAAAGAATTCTACCTAAGGCGCCCTGTATTGTCTGTAGCTGCATAGTCAATTCCTTTGGGGTGCTTTGCTATCGTCAGGTGGTGCTGGCTGGAGCCGATACGACTTCCTGGTATTGAGTGGGAACGCGCTGCATACATGCCACCACGACAAGGCAACACACAACCGCCCACGCGATCAACTGAAAGCTGTCAGTGATCGCAAGAGTGAAGGCCTGCTGCCTGACCTGCAGGCCGAGGACCTCGGCGGCTCTTTCCGTTGCAGTCGTTACACCGGGCGCCCGACTGATCATTCCTGCGCTCAATAGGAATAACCTCTGACTGGTGGCCTGCTGGCCGAGTTGAACGCCAAGGCCCAATGCGTTCGAATGGAACTGTTCGCGCCCGGAGATGAAATGTTGCATGAAAGCGACGCCGGCTTCACCCCCAAGCAGGCGCAGAGTCTGAAAGTAGCCTGCAAACGTCAACACGTCGATGGGGCGATCGAGGGCGCCGGTGTCAACAACCTCAAGGATGATGGCTCCCACCATTCCGTTGAAAGCTAAAGCCAGACCGATTGCCATGACCGCCTGTGAAGGCCGGAAGTTCGCGCCCGACCATGCGGAGGATAGAGTCGCATTCATGAGGCAGGCAACCGCGACCAAAGCAAAACCGGCAGTAATGATGAGCCTGGCGTCAATATACTTGAGCAGGTACACCGCCACCACTCCGCATATAGCTTGCGCCAATGCGACTTCGAGCAGCACCGGGCCCGTCTGCAGCGGAAGATAGCCTTTGACCGAGGCAAGATAACTTGGAATCGCCACGACTGTAGCCAGCATCACGAAGCGGAAAGAGATCAGGACCGCTCCGAGTAGCAACGTATTTCGCCGCGCAAGGAATCTGAAGTTGATAAGTGGATTCGGCATCCTGAGCCGCCGCACCACCGTGACCAGAAGCAGAAAGACTCCGGATGCGATCAGCCCCACGATAGTGCCGGAGTTCAACCAATCCAGACGCTGGCCCTCATCAAGAGCAATGAACAACAGCGAGAAGCCGAGGCTGGCATAAAGAAACCCTCTCCAATTGGGCTTTGGCTGCCCTTTCTTCGGTTGTGGCAAGGGCTGCCACGGCATTCCAAAGTAAATCAGTATCATCATCGCCGGAGTCAGCGCGGCGCCATTCCAGAAGATCCAGCGCCAGGACAGATGGTCCATAAACCAAGCTTCGAGCGAGGTCGCGAAAGTAGTCGTGACGAGAATATCCATCGCGTACATCGCAATCCCCAGCAGGACATATCGCATCGGTAGACTGCGCAGCACGAAAGACAGGGTGAGAGGATAGAAAGTTCCCGCTGTCAATCCTGCGAAGACCAATAGAACGAGCAAGGATGGCAGGTTTGGTGCGAATGGAAGCAACACACTGACCAAAGTGAATAACGTCGCGCAGGCCAGGAGCACTCGCCGTGCACCAAGAAGTCCTCCGAGATAGACGGAGAAAGGGCCGATGAACATCATGCTCGCGTTGAAGGCCGTACCAATCCATGCGGCCTCATCTGCGCCAAGATGCAGAGCGCCTCTTAAGTCCGTCAAGCCAACGCTGATCAGGCGCCCAGTACAGGTGGCGATCGAAGCACCGAGCAGCACACCGAGCACACCCAACACCGGGTGAATCGTCATTACCGCAGGCGGAGAGGACGTTGACGAGGATGAAGATGTGGATTGCGGCGGTGGAGTGCTCATGATGGCGAGCCTTCGGCCTTTGCGCCTTTGCCGGAAGTATGGATGGCCACTATCACGGAGAACCCGGGGCGCAGCCTGCCCTGAAGAGGATGCCCAGGATCGAGCGCGATCTTGACGGGAAGCCTCTGCACCACCTTTGTGTAGTTGCCGGTGGCATTGTCGGGAGGCAGCAGGGAAAATTGCGATCCGCTTGCGGGGGCGATCTCAACGACCTTTCCATGAAGCACAATCCCGGGAAATGCATCCACCTTGATATCGGCGACGTCGCCCTGACGGATATTGGTCAGTTGCGTCTCCTTCAGGTTTGCCTGGATCCATACGTCGCCCTTGACCAGGTCGATCACCTGCATACCGGGTGCAACCAACTGGCCTTCCTGCACGTGACGCTCACCCACCGCTCCTGCCGTGGGAGCAACAATCTGCGTGTAACCAAGATTGACTTGCGCGACAATGATCGCCGCCTGCTTGGCCTGAATATCCGCGCGATACAGGTTGTCCCTGGTATCGAGGGCTGCACGTTGGCGCTTCTCACTTTCGAGCAGACTTCGGCTGCTTGCCAAAGCTGCTTGCGCGCGCTCCAGGTCGGCCTGATGACTGGCGAGCATCCCCGTAAGGCGGTCGGCATCCGCGATTGCCGACTCCACTTGTTGATGCGTGGTGGCCCTGACGGCTAGCAGCGCTTCCTGGCGCTTACGTTCCAACCCGGTTCGTTCCACGTCGGATTGAACGGCGGAGACTCCTGCCCTTGCCGCGTTCACAGCGGCGGTTGCCTGCGCAACCATGGTTTCGGCGTTCTCGATCTTGGAGTCCTGGATTCCCTTTGCGGACTGGTTATCTTCGAGTGCCGCTTGTGCGCCGGTCAAGGCCGCACGTGCTTCGGCGAGCACAGCTTGGTAGTCTTCGTCGTCGAGCTGTACGAGCAGTTGACCGGGCTTCACCGTGGCGAAATCTTCGACCTCAACTTTGCGGACCATTCCAGAGACGCGCGTACTCAGCGGCGTCATGTCCGCGCGCACATATGCGTCGTCCGTGCGCTGTTCTGCTCCTTCACCCTCCCACGAAGTCCAGCAACCCTTGATCGTGAAAAGAAGGATTGCCGCCACGCCCAACGTTACGACTGGAACAATAATCGCTCGCTTCGACATCTGCTCAGTGACTCCTGACATTAAGGTGAATGGCGCGTTGGTGTCGCTTCTGAATCGGCTAGTGAACACCCAGAACGCTGCACGGTGCTTCCTGAGCGAGATCGTACACTGTGCTCCAGAGGCGTGCCAGGTAAAGGCTCCGTAGATGAAGTCCAATGACAAGTAGGTCCATCTTTTGCAGGCGTAGAAAGTCGACGATTGCTTTCACTTCGCGTCCCTCGACGAGGTGACATGGACCTCGACACCGTGGGATTGGGCGGAGGCCTGGGCCTTCTCCACCAGCATCTCGTAGAACTTCTCCCGATCGTTCGCCAGCACTCGCGACAGCAAGGGGCCCTCTGCCCCGGCGAAGGCCGTAGACGCCGGCAGTTCTGCCGCAACAGTGATCGTGCTGAGTTTGGCTCCCAGGCTTTTGGCAAGCCGAATGGCGCAAAGTAGCGCGTGTTCGGCTTCTGGCGATTCGTTATACGCTGCGGCAATCGTCCTGAACATAGAGTCCTGTCTGTTTCCTGGATGGAAATCCATAGCGACCGTTCTTGCGGTTCGTATTCGCAAGCTTGTCAGATCGCCGGGGGAAATACAATGCAGGGGGCTGTTAGCTCACGATGATTACTGACAGGATGAGCTAATTCGGGGCGGTCATCCCTGGCAGATATTATTCTCCACACTATCTGGATCGCGCTGCTGTTGGAAGCTTCCGGCCGCGCGCAACACGGCCTCTTTCAGCTTTTCGAGGGTAAAAGGTTCCACAATCACGTCATAGCCTCCCGCTTCCAAGACTCCCGACCACAACTGAAAACTTGCGGTGTGGGCATATACGAGAATCGCCGGTCTCCGGTCTAGAAGGGCGAGTTCTCCCCATATCGTCCACCAATCCATGTCCGGAAGAGAGGCCGGAAGCAGGGCGACTTGATAGACCTCACCATTGCGGACAAAATGACCCAATTCATCGGCACGGTTGACGAAGGTTGGACACATATCGAGTGAGTTCAACTGACGCAGAACCCTACTATCGATATTCGAGGTCAAAATCGCAAGTATCCGAACCTTGGGTCGATTCTCTGCCACGTTGCCTCTCAGACTTTGCTTCCGTGAGAGTGACAGAAGATTGTGGAAACCGAAACGTAAGCAACTGTTAGCTAACCGTGATGACGAAGGGGCACAGATTGATGGGGTAAGATAGCGCTAGCAATCTTGGCCGTCGCGCCAGATGCTGTAGGGTTGCCACAAAGCGTTTCACGCTATCGATTTCCGTGTGCCACGGCACGCCACTTCCCGAGATAATGGATTCGTCTTTATCTGGAGCCCATTGAAGAGTGAACAAAGCCAACGGAAACGCGTTTTCAGAGGATTTGGTTCGCGCAGAGCTCGCGCGACTCCTGGAGAGTCCCATTTTTGCGCAATCGGACCGGCTGGGCCGCTTTCTTCGCTTTGCAGTGGAGCACGCAATCAGCGGCGCGGACGAGCGGCTCAAAGAATACATAATCGGTACGGAAGTGTATGATCGCAAACCTCCTTACCATCCAAGCCATGACTCGATAGTTCGCACCGAGGCCCGGCGCTTGCGTTCCAAGCTCAAAGACTATTACGAGTCGGAAGGCAAGAACAATCCGATCTTTATCTATTTTCGACCGGGCAGTTACATCCCCATCTTCCGATCCAAGGTTTCGGTCTCCGACCCGGAAATAGCGACAGAAATCTCTACCGAAGAGGTCTTCGTCGAAGGCGCTGGCATCACGGTGGCAGTCATTCCGTTTCTCGGCGCATTCGGACAACCTCTCTCCGCCAAATATGCGCAAGGCATTACGGATGAACTTGTGCATGAAATTATGCAATGCGAAGGTTGCCGTGTAGTTGCCACAAGTTCGATCGCGCACCTGACTTCGCAGGTTTCGGACATTCCTGCGCTAGCGCAAAAGCTTGGAGTTCAGATTGTGTTTGAGGGATCGGTGCGGGTAGAAGGAAGCCGGGTCCGAGTCACTTCAAGAATGGTGAATGCGGATGGATTTCAACTCTGGTCGCAACGATTCGAAGCCGAGGCCGATTCTTCGAGTATCTTTACCATGCAGGAGCAGTTTGCTTCGGCTCTCGTTAATCGTGTGCGTCCTCAGCAATCCATTGTGCGAGCCTCGGAGGCGTCGGCGGGGCCCGTGATGTTAGCGGTGTACCCCACACTATTAAAGGCGGAGGCGCTTCTCGAAGAGGGAGTGGAGGCCGATGTACAAACTGCTCTGGCGAAGTTTCGCGAAGTCGCAGAGACGGCACACGGTTTTGCACGGCCCCATTGCGGAATCGCGCAGTGTTATTGCTGGCTGGCTGTTCACGGAACACCGAACTCAACCGATTTTGTTTCACTTGCCAGGAAGGCCTCGGATCGAGCGGTTGAACTCGATCCGGGAATGAGCCAGGCGCTTGCGGCGATGGGAAGCGTCCGGGCTCTTGAATGGGACTGGCACGGTGCGGACGGCGCGTTCAGGCGTGCCGTGGATTTGGGTTTTCATGCAAGCAGCGCCCGCCAGCATACCATGTTCCTGACCGCCCTTGGGCGCTTCGATGAAGCATGGCCGCATCTCCAAAGAGCACAGCAGATCGATCCGTTTTCGTATCTGCAAAAAGTTGCATGTGCGAAGTTTTTTTATTTGAGCCGGCGCTATGAGGAAGCTATCGAACTCTTCTCTGAACCGCTGAAGTTTGGACCGCTGCCGCTCGATGTCCAGCTATATCTGGCCTTGATTCATCTTCAGATGAGGCAGCGTGACGATGCAAAGAGACTTGCGCAGTTCGTCCTTCGCAATGCGGGCACCCAATTGCCGTTGCGGGGATGGGTCATCGAGATCCTCGCGCAATGCGGTTACGATGCAGAGGCAATGGCGGATGAACTCAAGCTTCTCTCATCTGCCTCCACCCTCAGCCACTATCGGCAGGCGCTGCTCTCTATTGCTCTGGGTGATTCTGAAGCTGCGCTTTCATCTTTGTCTGCAGCCTATGCAAAAAGGGAAGCGGAACTCCCATGGCTGGCAGTCGACCCCAGGTTCGATTCAATCCGACTGAACCCCCAATTCAGTGAAATCGCGAGTAAGGTGAGATCGGGAGCATCCTCCCTTTCGCGATAGTTCCATGACTTGGTGTTTCTTTGATCGCGCTCATGAGCAAAGATTATCCCGGTCGAGCTATAGAGTCCTACGCGATCACATCTCCTTGCCATCGCGGCACCAGCAACCTCCTCACTGTTAGCTAGCCTCTCCTCACTTCTTTGCTTTCGCGGGCCTCTCTAGCATCGAGTAAAGTGGGGCTCGCCGCTTGTCGCTTCGGAAACATGATGCTTCGACGCTCGGTGTCAACATCCATTTCAAACCCTTTGCATAAAGCTATCCGGGCGCAGGTGGATTTTTTCTCCGGCGTGCAGATGAAGGGTTGTCTTGTGATCGCCATAGCGCACGGGAATGCTGCCGCCATGGCGGCTTGAAACGGTCGCGCTGGCGAACTTGCCGTTGCGCCACTCGATGTCGACTACGTACCCTCCGCGCGCGCAGAGGCCGCGTATTGTGCCGTTGGGCCATGAGGCAGGCAGCGCAGGAAGGAATTCGATTTCTCCGGCCTGGGATTGCAGAAGCATCTCCGCAATGCCCGCCGAACCGGCTGTATTGCCGTCGATGGCGAAAATATTCTGGTCGGCACCGGCAATGCCGGCACTGGAGATGGTGAACAGATTGTCTTCCGTGGCTTTGGCTAGAAGGCCGAGCAGGCTTTCGTATGCCTCGTTGCCCTTGAGAAGCCGTGCGTAGTACACGATAAGATTGGCGCGACCCCACTCGCTTTGCTCCCAGTGGGGAGCATTGATGCGGCGTTGAATGGTGATCTCTGCGGCGTGGGCCAATTCCGGTGTGGTGCGCGGAGAAATCTGATGTTCAGGATAGAGCGAGATGAGATGCGAGGTGTGGCGGTGATTCGGGATAGCGTCTTCGAAATCCTCCATCCACTCCTGAAGCTGGCCGTGACGGCCGATCTGGAATGGCGGCAGCTTGGCGCGGGCACTCTCCAAACGCTGGCGCAGATTGTCATCGACGTTCAGTGTTTGCGCCGCTTCGATGCACATGCTGAAGAGGGCGTAGACGAGCACACGGTCGATGGTGTTGCCCATCGATTCCGCCGCATGGCTGCCGGATGGCGTGGTGTACCAGTTCTCGGGAGAGTCGGAGGGGCCGGTGACGAACCATCCATGTTTAGGCTCGGCCACCATGTAGGCCAGAAAGAATTCTGCAGCTTCGCGTAATGCGGGGTAGGCCCGCGCGCGCAGGAATTCTACATCGGGATTGAAGGTGTAGTGATCCCATAGCTGAAGTGAAATCCAGACGCCGGCAGTGACGACAACGCCCCAGCCGGTGCCACCGGCAGCGGTAAAGCCCCACGGGTTGGCGATGGTGTGCGCCACCCATCCGGGCGCGCCATACATCTCCTTAGCCGTGGTGCGGCCGCCGGCGCGCAGAATGTCGATCAGCGTGAAGAGCGGTGCCTGACACTCGGAAAGATTACAGACTTCGGCAGGCCAGTAGTTTTGCTCGGTGTTGATGTCGAGATGGAAGTCGTCGGTCCAACCCATGCTGCTGGCGAGGCCGTCGTTCCAGATGCCCTGCAGGGCAAGGGGCAGGGGAGAATCCTCACGGGAGCCGGCGATGGTGAGATAGCGGCCGTATTGAAAAAAAAGAGCAAGCAGCTCGGGATCGTCGGCCCCGTTTTCAAGAGCCTTGCGGCGTACATCTGTTGGTTGTGCGCGGACGTTGGAAGCGCTTGGGCCAAGGTCGATAAAGGTGCGGCGGTAGAGCTGCTGATAATCCGCGATATGGTCTTTGCGCAGTTGCTGAAAAATCTTGCCGGCGGCGTGCTGGAGTGCGGTGTTGCATTGCGCGTCGGGGTCCGCGTTGCCGTAACTGGTGGCGAGCGCGATGAGCACGGTGACCGCATTGGCATTGTGGACTGCGATAGCTTGCGCGGAGGATGAGACGCTGCCGCCCTCGGCAAGAATGCGGGCGCGAATCTGCACGGCTACGCCATCGTGTCCGGTGCTGTGCATGGGCTCGTATGCATGACCTTGCAAAACAAGCGTGTCCTGACCAGCGGAAGCAATCATGGCGGGAATCGTGAGGGCGCCGAACTCTGTGCGGAAGCTGATTTGGCCTGGATGATTGCTGGTGAAACGAACGGCGATGACTCCACAGGCGTGCGTAGCAAAAAACTCGCGCTCGAAATGGATATCTCCGCTGCGGAAACGGACATTGACAACGGCTTCGTCGAGATTTAAGGAGCGGCGATAGTCGGCTGGGTCTTGCAGGTCATCGCTGGTGAAGCGCAACTCGGGCAAGGGAAGATTGGTGCCGAAGTTTTTCGAGTGGCCGGGCAGATATTTGCTGCAGAGCGATTGCGCTTCGTCATATTTGCCTGCGAAAAATAGACCGCGTATCTCCTGCAGATGAGGCAGTGCGCCGGGGTTGACTTCTCCGGTGGCAGGCGCGCCCGACCATGCGGTGGAGTCGGAGAGCGCCAGGCGTTCGACCTGTGGGCCGCCGAAGACCATGCCGCCGGTTTTGCCGTTGCCAATGGGCAGTGCTTCCAGCCACCGGGCCGCAGGCTTGTTGTACCAAAGTTCATCGCGCAGTAGAACGGGTTTTGCCTGTTGCGGAAGAATTTGCGGCAGGCGCGGAAGCGCCATCAACGCGAGACTGCCTCGCAAGAATTCACGACGGGTTTTCGACATCGCACTCCTCATGCCGATTCGCACGCGGCCTGATGGCTGTGCTGGTTCCCGGGTGGGGGCAAAGGGAAAAGCAAGCCTCAATGTAAGACCTTGAGCGGGTGGCTTACGGCCATTTTCGACGGTAGGTCCCTCTGGGAGCATTTGTCAAATGCAAAAAATATTTTTTGCTAATGCATATCCTTTGAAGCGAAGAATTCTTGCGGTAGAGAAAATATGCCTATGACAGGGGAAAGGGAACTGGTTGCAGTGCGATGCGGTTGAACCGCAGGGGCACTCTCCAGGATCGGTAGCGGACTGTCCGCACGGTAGTAAAAAAATGGTGTTGACAATGCCAATGCCTAGGGCGTAGTTTTCTTTGCATTTGACATATGAAAAACAAATGTCAAATGTGAAATCGACTTGCCGATGCATTTCGTTCCCCAGAGGACCGTAGCGCATAGGCAAGCAAGATCACGGCTTCAGAGATCTTGTGCTGCGGGGATGTTTTTTTTCGCGCAGTGTAAACGATTTCATCGCAGGCAAATTCATTTAAGGAGAGCCGCAATGCCTCAAAGTTCAACGCTCGAAAGGGTACGACCTTGGCTGCTGCATTGCTGGGTCGTGGCGATCTTTCTTTTGTTCGCACCCCTCGCAGCATTAGGGCAGGTAGATCAAGGCACGATTACCGGCACCGTTCAGGATCCGACGGGGGCTGTCATTGCCAATGCGCAGGTCACGGTAACGGAGGTAGACACCGGACTGATTCTGCAGACTACATCCAATGGCAGTGGCGTCTTTGTTGTCTCGCCCCTCAAAATCGGCAACTACAAAGTCAGTGGAACAGCCCCTGGATTCCAGACGGTTGTGCGCGAGAATCTGCACCTGGATGCGCAGCAGCGCATGAACGTGAACCTGACGCTGCATCCCGGCGCCGTATCGCAGACGGTTACCGTCACGGACATGCCGGAATCGCTGCAGACAGAAGATTCGGGCGTGAAGCAGGTCATCAGCACGCAGACGATTAACGACACCCCGCTGAATGGACGCAACTGGGTTTATATCGCGCAATTGACAGCAGGCGTGGCACCGCCGTTCGGCAATACGCGCGGCGCAGGCACAGGCGACTTCGTGGCCAACGGTCAACGCACGGAGCAGAACAACTTTATTCTGGACGGTGTAGACAACAACACGAACTTGGTGGACTTCTTGAATGGAGCGAGCTATGTGATGCGGCCTCCACCGGATGCGCTCTCCGAGTTCCAACTCCAGACGAGCAACTTCAGCGCGGAATTCGGTCACTCGGCCGGTGCGGTGATGAGCGCCAGCATCAAGTCCGGCACCAACCGCATTCATGGCGACATCTGGGAATATGTTCGCAACACCAGCCTGGACGCAATTCCGTGGAATGCAACCACTGCGCCGCCGTACCATCAGAACCAGTTCGGTGCTACGGTGGGCTTCCCGATCTGGAAGAATCATCTTTTCTATTTCGGCGATGCCGAGGCGAATCGCATCGCCATCAGCAATCCAAACGTAAGCACGGTGCCTGACCAGAAGATGCGCAATGGAGATTTCTCCGAACTGTTGGATACGAATTTTACGGGTTCTCCGCAGCCGGTTTATCTCTACCCGCCGAACAGTGCGGACTCTTCCGCGGGACATCCTCCGCTGAACTGCAACGGACAGGTGAACGTGCTCTGCAAGAACCAGATCAATGCGGTTGCGCAGAACATTCTCAATCTCTACCCGATGCCGAACGTGAATCTGAATCACAACTACAGCAATCTCGATGTAAACATCCGTAACTCTGACAATACCTTCCAGTGGGATCAGCGACTGGACTGGAACGTCAACTCCGTCGACCAGGCTTATGTGCGTTACAGCTACGCCAAGGAAGTCAAAAGTAACGGTGAGCTTCTGGGACCGGTACTGGACGGCAACGGCTACGGCGGCGTGCAAGACAGCAACCTGTTCGAGAACTTCATGCTGAGCGAGACGCACATCTTTACGCCGAAGCTGACCAACGAGTTCCGCTTTGGCTATAACTGGGGCATCTCCAAATATCTGCAGGCAAATGCCTATAACCCGGACATTACAACTTCAGTGGGCCTGGGTGGTGTTCCGTCTCTCGGATCGGGGAAATATGGCCTGCCGCTTGGACAGATCAGCAACTATGATAGCTGGGGTTCGGTTGGCACCAACAACGAATCGCAAAACGTGTTCCAAATTCTGGACAACGTGACAATGCTTATTGGGCGCCACTCGCTGAAATATGGCGTGGCGCTGCAATCGCTTCGCTTTGCTTACCAATACGCGCCGGCATCGCTGGGCCAGTATTCGTGGAACGGTACTTATACTTCCGGTACTCCGGGCGTGAGTTACACGGGTAGTTCTGTCGCGGACTTTCTGTTGAACCAGATGAACGGTGCCAGTGTGGCCAACGCGCCGTATATCGGAGACGGACAATGGTATGACGCCGGATATATCCAGGACGATTGGAAGATTCGCCCAAATCTGACGATCAACCTTGGTTTGCGCTATGACTACTATCAGCCGTACAACGAGGCAGGCAATGAGCAGGCCAACTTTGTTGTGACAGGGCCGCTTGGCCTTGGAACTGGCAGCGCGGTTTATCAACTGCCTCGCAAAGTTCAGTCGATTGACCTCGGCGCGAACTTTCTGAACACACTGGCAGCGAACAACGTGACCGTGCAGTATGTCGACAACAATCGGCTGGCGAATGGGCAGAAGAGCAACTTTGCGCCGCGCGTGGGCTTTGCATATCAGCCGTACCACGGCACGGTGGTTCGCTCAGGATTCGGCATCTTCTACGGCGGCCTGATGGCTGAGGGCAATACGAACCTTGGTTCGAATTTCCCGTTTTTCAATTCGGCCAACTTCGCACCGTATAGCTGCCTGCAAGATAACTGCCCCTCGCTCTCCACTCCGTCGAATGGCACGGGCGGATCGTCCGTCGTCGTCGCGCCGGGTATCTCGATCGAGAACGGTCTTACGCCGCAGATTGCGGCGGGTGGACTGATCAACTCGATTTCGTATCCGAGCTTCCACGCGACCGACGTCAACATCAAGACGCCGTATACCGTCAGCTACAGCCTGTCGGTGCAGCAGTCGATCACCAATAACCTTTCAGCGACCATCAGC
>JAATGG010000011.1 GCA_015654835.1 Terriglobales bacterium | reverse complement strand
CATGGCGGCACTTGGATTCAGGGACCCAGCTCGCTATGGTCGCTGGGGGCACAGGCCACGGAGTTGCTGTTCGACGGCGGCAGACGCCATGCCTTCACGGATGAGGCTCGCCACCAATACGAAGCGCAATCGTCCAACTACAAAGCCCTGGTTCTCGGCGCTTTCAACGAGGTCGAGGACAGAATGTCCGACCTGCGTGTATTGGAGCAGGAACTGGTTGTGCAGCGCCGCGCCGTGGATGCGGCCCAGCAATCGCTCGACCTGTCGAATCAGCGATTCAAGGGCGGCGCCACCAGCTATCTTGAAGTGCTGGTCGCGGAGAGCACACTGCTTGCCAATCAGCGGACCGAGACGGATTTGCAGACGCGCCAGTTTGCGGCGACGGTGCAGCTTATCCTCGATCTGGGCGGCGGCTGGGATACGTCGCAACTGCCCAAGTAGAAGAATGTCATCGAACTGGAGTATCGTGGTGGGTCACCCTGTAAGCCCACCATGAACTTTTTCAAGAGTGTACTTCGACTGCTTCGGATCGTCCTTACCTGCATGCTGCTCGCCTACTGGGCGATTCTCATCGGTTACAGCACTATGGAACTGATCGCGGGCGGCCCCGCCGGCGTCGTGATCTGGTACCGGAGCACCGCGACCGCTCCCTCCGAATGGGACTGGGGCGAATTTCTCTCGCAACAGGTATTGCTTCTGGCCGTGACCGTACTGCTGTGCGTGATCGAATGGCGCTCGTCGAAGAAAGCCCATAAGCCGCATAGCAGCAGCCGGATTCTTTAGGTATAGGATCTGTTGGTGCGAGGCCTGTTCGACGCACGATCTGCTTCTCTACTCTCTGCGGCCTACTTGGTCCATCCGTCTACGCGGGGGTGCGTGAAGGCGGCGGCGGGGATGTCGGTGAGGGGGAGAGCGGGCCCTTCCCACAGCAGCCGCGGCACTCCCTGGCTGACCGAGTGCAGTCCCTCCACATGGAACGAGTGCTTGCCCGCGCGCAGCCCGAGCGAGCCACGGTCATAGCGGAGCGCGTTGCCGTTGGTGTTGCAGACCTGGGCGAAGGGAGGGCCGGTCCTGGCTACTTCAATTCCATCGATCACCAGACGGGCGCCGTCGCGAGCGATCAGGTGAAAGCTATAGCCGCCATCGGCGGGAATATCTACGAAACCGTCCCAGGCGGTCGCGTAACGCGTAAAGCCGTGCGGATCGGATTGAATGTTGGCTGAGCTGCCGGAGAAGACCGCATGTTCCGTGCGCAGCTCGGGCAGTTCGGTCCACGCGCCGGGATAAATCTTCCAGTCCAAACCGGGCTGCATGGGACCGGCTGTCACGACGGCGTCGTGCCAGTGCTCGACGGCCACTATACCTTGCGCAGCCCAGTCCTGCTGGCCTTGCCGGTTTTCGGCGTGGAGCAGCACACGGAAACGTCCCGATCCATCAAGCTCGGTGCCCTCCGCGTCCGGGAAGCGATGCTTTACGCGGCGGCCCGTGGCCTGTGTTCCATCTCCGAAGAGCCAGGTGTAGTGCGCCTTCGGCGAGGGCTCCGCGGTGAAGACAACTGTCTGGCCGGGGCCAAACACGGGCGGACTCACGGAGAACTTTGCGGTCGGGCCGGTTGGCTCGGGGAAATGGGCAGGCTCTGCGCCGTCGGTGATTGCCAGAGGCAGGTCGGCGTTATTGGCGGCACGGGTCTGTCCGTATTTCACGTTGTCGAAGGTCACACCGGAGACCTGCCCAATGAGGGTCGAGGTGGCCAGCGGAGGCTGGTCGAGCGCCCAGATGTTGCGGAAGGTGAAGCCGTGCAGAGAGGGCTGTTCCTGCTCCAGTTGCACCAGCGAATACCAGTTGTCGAGGAATAGATTCTCGAACGTGTAGTTGGTGTGGTCGCCCTTGGCGCCGTTCGCGCCCCAAAAGCCGAGCAGGCCGAAGGTTTGACCACAAGCGCCGATGCCGCCATGCAGAACGTCGGAATTTCGCAAAGTGAAGTTGCGCGAGCTATAGCTTTTGCGCGGCCATCCGGCGCGCACCACGTTGGAGATGCTGGTGGAGAGGACGCTGTTTTCGATGAGGATGTTCTGGACGTCGTGGCCGGGGCGCACCATGTCGGCATCGCTGTAGCCATCCCAATTGCCTTGGGTGGCGAACACGTCGTCGGAGGCGCGGAAGAACGAGTTGCGCACTACCGAGTCGCCGCCTCCGAGCCAGTCCATGCCGTCCTGGTTGGCGTTGCCGGGATTGCCGCCGATCACGCGCAGGTCATCGTAGGTGAATCCGCTCGAATCCTTCATTTGAATGGACCAGGTGCGGGCGCGGACGATGCAGGTGAGGCCGTCGATCTCGACGTTTTTCGACTCCAATGCGCCCACGCAGTGCCAGTCGGGCTTTTGCATCCAGCCCTCATCGGCATTGGGGGCTTGGGAGCCCTCGTAGACGATGGTTCCGCGGCCAAGAATGTGAACGTTCTGAACCTTCCACAGATTGAGGCTGCCGAAGAAGTAGGAGCCGGGCGCGAGATAGAGGGTATCGCCGCTTTTGGGGTTCAGGCTCTGGCGGTAGACTCCTGGCGGATAGACGTGGACTGCCGGGTCGCGGGGCTGCGGCGGTGGAGGCGTGCCGGCGAACAGAAACAGCATCCGCGCATGGTTCAAGAAGTCACCGGGCCGCGCGATGGAGAGCTTGGCGGGCCCCGGGAGCCGAAAGCGGATGGTCTGGCCCTGCCGCGTGGGGCGCAGACCCAGCCGCCACGGCTGAATGTCGACGCCACGATCCCAGAAGCCGGTTTCGGTGGCGGTAATCGCCACATCGACGGGCCCGGTTACATCGAAGCCGACAAACTCATAGCTTGCGGCGGCGTGAGCCACATCGACGGGCTGGCCATTCACGGTCACGGTGAACTCTGTGGAACGAAGCTCGGCGGGAACGGGGCTGGCCTGGACGCGGGAGGCAGCGTGAAGAGGAACGGAAAGAGCGAAAATGGCCAAGGCAAGCGAACGAAGATCCAGCAAGAAAAACAACCCCGCAAATAGAGTGGGAACGAAACCACTGTAGCACTGGCGGCCGCTGTGACTGCCCATAAGCCTGGGCTTGCGACGGCTTGGATCGTGCAAGATTCCCACGCGCCTCATGGCTTCCCTTATCTGCAAGGCGAGGGAAATCCTGAGCAGCGGTCCGGGCGAGCCAGTTATAGGCAGCGTTAGATGCCTTCGCCCATGGAGACATAGTCCTGCAGGCGTTGCAACTCTTCGCGATAGGCGGTGCGCTCGGCGGCTTCGGCGGCGAAGGGTTCAGCTTCCGGAATGTTGCTGCCCAGGCGCAGCTCCAGCTCTTCCACGCGGGTAGAGAGGGCGATCAGTGCGTCGGAGAGAGGGTCTTTGACATCGTGGGGATCGGTAATGAGCACGCGCTGTCCATTGCGATAGACGATGTGCGCGGGCACGCCGACGACGGTCGAGTTGGGAGGCACGTCCGACAGCACCACGGAGCCGGCGCCGACACGCGAGTTTTCTCCAATGGTGATATTGCCCAGCACATTGGCGTTGTTGCCGATGAAAACTCCATCGCAGACGGTGGGATGGCGCTTGCCGTGTCCCTTGCCGGTGCCGCCGAGGGTGACGCCCTGATAGAGGGTGACATCGCTGCCGACGATGGCGGTTTCGCCGACTACTACGCCGGTGGCGTGGTCGATGAACAGGCGCCGGCCCAACAGCGCGCCGGGATGGATGTCAACGCCGGTGAGGAAGCGGCCAAGCTGGGAAAGGATGCGCGCCAGCAAGCGCAGCCGGGCGATCCACAAGAGGTGCGAGAGGTGGTAGATCCAGACGGCCCAGAGTCCGGGGTAGCAGAGCACTACCTCCAGCCAGGAACGTGCAGCGGGGTCGCGCTCCAGTACGGAGTGGATGTCTTCGCGGATGCGGGTAAACAGAGGCATGGCGGCAACAGATCGAGCAGCCCAGCCGACGGACCGCAGATGCGGACCGCCGGCTGGTGGAACTGCCAGATTACACCGTGACGGCGATCTGTTCGGTGGGCAGAGCCAGAGCCTTCTGCCGCAACGACTCAAACAGCGGAGAAGACAGGTAGCGCTCGCCGAAGTCAGGCAGGATGGCGACGATTACCTTGCCGGCATTTTCAGGCCGCTTGGCGATCTGCAGGGCAGCGTAGACCGCGGCGCCGGCAGAGATGCCCACGAACAGGCCTTCTTTCAGGGGGAGTTCACGAGCCGTGTTGATGGCGTCGTCGTTGCTGACCTGGAAGATTTCGTCCACCAGCTTGGTGTCGAGCACGCCGGGCACGAAGCCGGGCCCGATGCCCTGAATCTTGTGCGGGCCGGGCTTGCCACCCGAGAGTACGGGGCTGTCGGTGGGTTCGACGGCGACGGCCTTGAAGCCGGGCTTGCGCTCCTTGATGTATCGCGCCGTACCGGTGATGGTGCCGCCGGTGCCTACGCCGGAGACCAGAATATCGACGTTGCCGTCAGTATCGTTCCAAATTTCGGGGCCGGTGGTGGCGTAGTGGATGGCCGGGTTTGCGGGGTTGTCGAACTGCTGCAGGATGTAGCCGTTGGGGGTTTTGGAGAGGATTTCATCAGCCTTGGCGATGGCGCCCTTCATGCCATTGGGGCCGGGGGTGAGGACGATTTCCGCGCCAAAGGCGAGCAACAGCACGCGGCGCTCAAGACTCATGGTCTCGGGCAGGGTGAGGATGAGCCGGTAACCCTTGACGGCGGCCACGAAGGCCAGGGCGATGCCGGTATTGCCGCTGGTCGGCTCAATCAGGACTGTCTTGCCCGGTGTGATCTTGCCGGCTTTTTCGGCGGCCTCAATCAACGCCAGGCCGATGCGGTCCTTGACGCTGGAAACGGGGTTTTGACTTTCCAGCTTGGCCAGGACGGTGGCTCCCAGGCCTTCTGCCACACGATTCAGCCGCACCAACGGGGTCCGGCCAATCAATTCAGTCACATTCGCAGCAATATGCGCCATGATCTTCTCCTTCTCCGGGAATGATCCCAGAGCACTTCTTTTGGATGTTTGAGGGACGGGTGGCGGAGCTTTCAGGCGGGGAAAAGCGCAGTCGAAATCAGTGCGCACGTCTGCATCGGAGCTCTCACCAGGGCGGTGCTTAGCGACATCGATGCATGACAACAGGGTAGTCCCATGAGCCGGGATGTGGCAAGAGGAGCCCCGGAAAACGCCTGTACGCCCAAAAATGCGGGTAAGCAGGACGAGTGCAGAGGCTCCCGACCGGATGCGCGGATCAACCGGTATTTCTCAGTCCGGCCGAGATGCCGCTGATGGTGGCTGCGATGGCTCGGTTGACCTCAGGCGTGTCTTCGCCGGCCCGTTTGCGGCGCAGCATGTCGATCTGGATCAGGTGCATAGGATCGACATAAGGATTGCGCAGCTTGATCGAGCGCGCCAGCACGCGGTTGGTTTCGAGCAATTCCGACTGTTGGGTTACGGCCAGCACCGCGCGCACGGTGCGATGAAACTCGGCCTCGAACAGGTCGTAGATGCGCTCGCGGATTTCGGCGTCTTCGACCAGCGAGGAGTAGAGCCGCGCCGTGGCGAGGTCCACCTTGCCCAGGGCCATCTCCACATTGCGTAGCAGGTCGATGAACAGCGGGAACTCGTGCGCCATATCCTGCAGAAGCTCAAGGCCGCCGGAGCGCGTCAGATATTGTTCGAGAGCGAAGCCGACGCCAAACCACGCGGGCACCAGCAGGCGCGATTGCGTCCAGCCGAAGACCCAGGGAATGGCGCGGAGGTCGGCCAGATTCAGCGAGGCTTTGCGCCGCGCGGGACGGGAGCCGATCTTGGCATGTTCCAGCTCACCCACCGGTGTGGACTGCTCAAAATACGTCACCACATCGGGGTCTTCGAGGATGTGTTTGCGATAAAAGTCGAAGGAGATGGCGGAAAGCTCGTCGAGGGCCGACTCCCACTCGGGTTGGAGCACGCCGGTAAAATGTCCGTTGGGATCATGTGCATTGGGGCGGGCAAGCGCATCGAGCGAGGCGGCAATCATGAGTTCCAGATTGCGCTCTGCGAGCACCTCGTCGGAGTATTTGAAGTTGAGCACTTCGCCCTGTTCGGTAATGCGTAACTGGCCTTCGAACGAGTCCATGGGCTGGGCGAAGATGGCGCGATGGGTGGGCCCGCCGCCACGGCCTACGGTGCCGCCGCGACCGTGAAAGAGCCGCAGCTTTACGCCCGCCTCGCGCGCCACGATGTGCAGGTCGCGATGGGCGCGGAAAATCTCCCATGTGCTGGTTAACATGCCGCCGTCTTTGTTGGAGTCGGAATAACCCAGCATGATTTCTTGCCAGTGATCCCAGCTTGCCAGCAGCTTGCGATAGTCGGGCCGGCTCCACAACTCGCGGCAAACGGCCGGAGCTTGCCGCAGATCCTCGATGGATTCAAACAGGGGCACGGGCATGAGGCCGGGATCGTGGCCGGGCTTGCCTGCCGAGCCCTCGACGTTGACTCCGCCGAGCCGTGCCAGGCGCACCACGGCGAGCACGTCTTCGGCGGTTGCCGCGCCGCTGATGACGTAGTGCCGAATGGCTTCGGGGGAGCAGCCATTCTTTACTTCTGCCACTACGCGGAAGGTCTCCAGCACGCTGGCGGTTTCTTCCGAGAGGCGGCCCGCCAGCTCGGGCGCGATGGTGTCGGCGATAGCCTCTTTCAAGGCCGCCGCATGAACCTTTGCGTGCTGGCGAATATCGAGCGTATGCAGGTGCAGGCCGAAGGTGCGCACTTGCAGCAACAGCGGATCGACGAGGATGCGGGCAATGCGCTGTCCGCGATTGGCGGCCAGCGAGGCGCGCAACGTTTCAAGGTCGTCGATGAATTCCGCAACCGAGCAGTAGGCGGGCAGCGCGCGGGTCAACTCGTCCTGGCCCTGCACCAGCGTGAAAGGCATGACTGGCAGCGCGGTATTTTCAGGGCCGGGGTGCTGCATGGTGCGCTGCACGCGCGCCTTTACGCAGATGATGAAGCGCCGATAATACTCGAATTCATACTGCTCGCCGAAGAGTTGCGCCTCGGGCGTGTGTACCTGTTCGACGTACGCGTTGAGCCGAGTGAGTAAGGCGTCGCTGACGGCAATTTGCTGTGCGCTGGTGGTGAGCAGGTCGATGACGGCTTCGAGTTGCCGCTGATAGTAGAGCAGCAAGTGGCCGCGCGCCAGTTGGATGGCGTCGCGCGTGACCTGGGGCGTAACAAACGGATTGCCGTCGCGGTCGCCGCCGATCCACGAGCCGAAGCGCAACACCTGCGGCAGCATGTGCGGCTCGATCTCAAGGCCGTAAGAAGCGCGCAGGGCTTCGGCGATCTCGCGATAAAGTGTGGGCAGGGTGGCGAAGATGGAGACGTCGTAGTAGTCGAGCCCCATCTTGATTTCGTCATAGACTGTGGGGCGCCGCGAGCGCACTTCATCGGTTTGCCAGAGGCCGGTGATCTCGGCGCGGATCATCTCTTCAAGCCGTGCCAGATCTTGCGCGGGAACGGGAATGCGATCGAGGGTCGCCAGAAATTCGCCGATGCGGCGGCGCTTGAACATGACGGAACGGCGCGCGACTTCAGTGGGATGAGCCGTAAAGACGGGCACGACCAGCACGCGCTTCAGCCAGTCCAGGGCCTCTTCGGCACCGATGCCTACGCGGCGCATTTCACAGAGCGTGCCGGCCAGCGAGCCGCGCTGGCGTCCGGCTGCGCCGTTCAGTTGCAAGGCCAGCCGCCGGCGTTTGCGGTGGTTGGTCTCTGCCAGGTTGATCAGCTCAAAATAAAAGGCGAATGCGCGGGTGAGCAGGAGCGCCCGCTCCACCGGCAGGGAATGCACCAGGGCCAATGCCGTCGCACCCTGGCGGGCGGCTTCTTCGTCGTCACCGCGCGTCTCGGCATCACGGCGGCGAATCGTGCCCTGACGCAACGCCTCAACATGGGCAAACAGGGCCTCACCGGCCTGCTCACGCAACACTTCTCCTAGCAATATGCCGAGCGAGCGCACGTCGCGTCGCAGGGGAGCTTCTTTCAAGTCGCCGGACTGCGCCTCCAACTCGGCCAACCGCTGCGACCAGCTCTCGGGATTCCATAAAAGGGCCATCGTGTTTTGATTATGCATGACGGGCTGCGGGGGCTGCCTTGTCCTGGTGGGGAGAATCTCTGCGGCCTGTCGGACATCCAATCGACTGGGCTTCTGCGGTGCTGCGGGAGCCGTTCCCTATACGAGCCCGTTGCGGCAATTCATTCCAGAAGGAGCAGGATCTGAGCGCAGTGTCTCCCAATTTTTCTGCAAGCCGCGAGCAGCCTGCTGCGGCGCACAACATACCCCAGGGACTTATCCTGCTGCTGGCGGCGGCCTGCGGCATTATCGTGGCTAACATCTACTATGCGCAGCCGCTGGCCGGGCCTATCGGCCATGCGCTCGGACTCAGCATCGGCGCCACGGGGCTTATTGTCACGCTCACGCAGATCGGCTATGGGCTCGGCTTGCTGTTCGTGGTTCCGTTGGGTGATTTGATGGAGACGCGGCGGCTGGTGCTGGCTTCGCTCGCGGTGAGCTTTGCGGCCCTATTGGTAGCCGCTACGGCGCATCACGCAGCGGAGTTTCTGCTGGCTTCGCTGGTCATCGGCATCAGTTCCACAGCGGTGCAAGTGCTGGTGCCGTATGCTGCGCATCTGGCTCCTGCGCATGTGCGCGGCAGAGTGGTCGGCAACGTGATGAGCGGTTTGCTGATCGGCATCATGCTGTCGCGCCCAATAGCTAGTTTTCTCGACGACCTATGGGGCTGGTCGGCGGTCTTCTATGTTGCAGCCGGGTTCATGGCGTTGATCGGCATTGCGTTGGCGTGGTCGCTGCCGCCGCGCCGGCCCGAAGTGGGCGCGCATTATTTTGCGTTGCTCGCATCGATGGTGTGGCTCTATCGGACCACGCCGGTGCTGCGACGGCGCGCTTTCTACCAAGCGCTTCTGTTCGGCGCGTTCAGCTTGTTCTGGACGACATCGCCGCTGCTGCTGGCCGGCCCTGTTTTTCATCTTTCGCAGCGCGGCATTGCACTCTTCGCGCTGGCTGGAGTGGCCGGAGCGATCGCCGCGCCTCTCGGCGGCCACCTTGCCGATAAGGGCTGGAGCCGCGCTGCGACTGGGCTTGCCATGGGTTCGGTTCTTGGTGGATTTCTATTGACGCGCATTCTGCACGGTGAGCCGGGCCGCAATGGATCATTTGCGGCGTTGCTGCTGCTTACTGCCGGGGCGATCCTGCTGGACTTCGGCGTATCTTCGAGTCTGGTCATCGGGCAACGCGCTATTTATGCGCTGGGCGCCGAATATCGCAGCCGGCTCAATGGACTTTTTATGGCCACGTTTTTTGCAGGCGGCGCTATCTGTTCGGCGCTTGGCGCATGGGCTTACGCGCGCGGAGGCTGGGAACTGGCTTCACTGATCGGCCTCGCGCTGCCACTGGTTGCGTTGACTTACTTCGCTACGGAAAAGGCCAGGAAGCAAGACTAGGCAGTTTGCTCGTCTAACTGCATGGTTAGTTCTTCCCACTCATTGGTGTACATGGATAGTTGCGCGCGTAACTCCTCGGCAAGGGAGCTGAGGCGCTGCGTTTCTGCGGCAGAAACAAAGACGCCCAACTGCTCTTCGGTATGCGCGATAGCTCCTTCGATGCGGGGAATTTCTTCCTCCAAAAATGCACACCGCTCTTCCATCTGCTTCTGCTTGATGGGATTGAGACGGCGCGGACGATCCTTATCCTTAGCGGCTGCCTCCTCGCTATGAGTGAATGCTGCTGTTGTCTCGGTGCCGGTCGAAACAATAGCCTCTTGCGGCTTGGTCCTGGTCGCCGTCTCAGATGCGGCGGCACCGGCGGCCAATGCTTCTTTGCGCCGCTGGTAGTCCTCGTAATTGCCTTCGTGGTTGATGACGCCGCCATCCACAACTTCCAGCACGCGGGTGGCGAGGCGGTCGATAAAGTAGCGATCGTGCGAAACAAAAACTACCGTGCCACTGAAGGCTGCGAGGGCATCGAGCAGCACGTCTTTGGCGCGCATGTCGAGGTGGTTGGTCGGCTCGTCGAGCAGCAGAAAGTTTGAGGGTGAAACCAGAATTCTCGCCAGCGCGTAACGGTTGCGTTCACCGCCGGAGAGCACGCCCAGCGGCTTGAACACATCGTCGCCGCTGAAGAGGAAGCAGCCCAGCAGCGAGCGCAATTCCACCTCGGGCACTTTGAGCGCGGCGCGGCTCATGTCGTCTAACATGCGCGCTTCGCCGTCGAGCACCTTGTATTGATCCTGCGCGAAATATTCGCTGATGACGTTATGGCCAAGCTTTACCTGCCCCGCGGTCGGTGTCTCCATGCCGGTCATCAGACGCACCAGTGTGGACTTGCCGGCGCCGTTTACGCCGACCAGTGCCACGCGGTCGCCACGCTCGATGGTGAAGCGCACATCGTGCAGCACCTGCTTGCCGCCGTAGCTCTTGCCCAGGCCTTCGGCCTCAATGACCATGCGCCCCGAGGGCGGCGGCTGGGGAAACTTGAAGTGGATGATCGGCTCTTCTTCGGGTATCTCGATGCGCTCGATCTTTTCGAGTTCCTTGATGCGGCTTTGCACCTGCTTGGCCTTGGTGGCCTGGGCGCGAAAGCGATTGATGAACGATTCGAGATGCTCGATCTGCTCGCGCTGATTGCGATAAGCCGCCTCTAACTGGGCGCGGCGGTCATCCTTCTGCTTGAGATACTTGGTGTAATTGCCCTGATAGATATTGAGCCGCTTGTTCCATATCTCCACGGTGCGGTCGATGGTGACGTCGAGAAAGTAACGGTCGTGCGAGATCAGGATGTAACCGAAGGGATAGTTCTTGAGATAGTCTTCAAGCCAGTTACGTGTTTCAAGATCGAGATGGTTCGTGGGCTCATCGAGCAGCAGGAGATTGGGTTTGGCCAGCAGCAGCTTGGCCAGTGCAATGCGCATCTGCCAGCCGCCGGAGAACTCCTCGGTGTGGCGGACCCAGTCTTCTTTGCCGAAGCCGAGACCGGTAAGCACGCTGCCGACCTGGGCATCGAGCGCATACCCGTCGAGGGCCTGAAAGCGTTCTTGCAGGAGAGAGAACCGCTCTGCCGCGGATTCGTACTCCGGGCTTGAATGTTCCAACTCGGCGAGTTGCCCGGCGAGGCGCTCGATCTCGTGCTCCATGTCGCGCAGCTCATCGAAGACCGTGAGGCACTCTTCGAAGATGCTGCGCCCGGCCAGTTGCAGGCCCTCTTGCGGCAGATAGCCGATGCTCATGCCGCGCGTCAGTTGCAGCGATCCGTAGTCCAGCGACTCCAGCCCGGCCAGCACTTTCATCAGCGTGGACTTGCCGGTACCGTTGGCGCCCACCAGCGCAGTTTTTTCGCGTGCCCTGATGAGCCAGTTGGCCTCAAGGAACAAGATTCGCGGCCCAAACCGCTTGCCCGCATTTTGCAGTGAAAGCATCCATTCTATTTTCGCAGAGAACGGGAGTGGAGGCATTGCGGGGCGACAGCGGACGAGCGGGATGTGGGGCAAGAAAGAGGAATGCCGTAGAGGTCGTCGTTCCAATCACCGGCGGCCCCTGCGGGTTGGGTGCAGTTATCCGTTCTGTTCGCTCTGGTCGGGATGGACGACACGGTAGCTCGCGCCGCCCTTCGACCACACCAGCAGCAGCAGGTCTTTGCCTGCCGGTGCCTGGCGCACCTGGTTTGCGAATTCGCTGGCCGACTGCGCGGGCTTGCGATTGACTTCGACGATCACGTCACCCGGTTCGATGCCCGCGTCTTCAGCAGGGCTGGCAGGCCGCACATTCTGTACCAGCACGCCGTGCACATGCTCAGGTACGCCCGTTTGCTGCCGCGCTTCGGGCGTCAGGTCGGCTACAGCCAGCCCGATCCTGCCTTTCTGTGGGCCGTCGTGGCTGTCGTTGTCCGCCTCTTCGGTCTTCGGGTGGAACTGGCCTACGGTCAGATTGACGGTGGCTGGCTTGCCATCGCGGATTATGCTCAGAGACAGCGCTGTTCCCGGCGTCATTTGACTGATTGCGACTTGCAGGCCGCCGGCATTCAGCACTTTTTGCCCATTAAGCTGCGTAATTACGTCTCCCTGCCGCAGACCACCGCGGCTTGCCGGCGAATCAGGAGTGACTTGGGCGACAATCGCGCCAGACGCCTCTTGGAGGTTGAAGAACTGCGCGTTGGCGGGAGTCACATCGTTGATGCTGATGCCCAGATATCCATGATCGACCTTGCCATGCTTGATCAACTGCTCGGCGGTGGCGCGCACAATCTGCGAGGGAATCGCGAAGCCGGCGCCGGCAAACGAGCCGCTGTTCGAAATGATGAAGGTGTTGATGCCGACCAGTTCTCCGCGAGCATTGACGAGCGCGCCGCCGGAGTTGCCGGGGTTGATGGCGGCATCTGTCTGGATGTAGTTGCCGGGCTTGCGCGCGTCATCGGAGTAGGGATTCGGGCGGTTGACCGCGCTGACAATGCCGCGGGTGACCGAGAACTGGAAGTAACCGAAGGGACTGCCGAATGCGAGCACGGTCTGACCGGGCTGCAGCTTGGTCGAATCTCCCCACACCACAGAGGGAAGGTCAGCGGCGTTGACCTTGAGCACCGCGAGATCGGTCAGCTTGTCGGTACCGATGACCTTGGCATTGAGCACGCGGCGGTCATTCAGAGTGACCTTGATCTGCACGGCGCCATCGACTACATGATTGTTGGTCACGATGTAGCCGTCGGGCGAGATGATGATGCCGCTACCGACACCGTGCTCGATCTGCGGTTGCGACTGCTGGGGCATCATCGGCCCAAAAAACTGCTGCAAGCCGGGAGGGAGTCCCTGCATCATTCCGCCGGAAGCTGCCTCGTTGCTGGAGCCGCGGGAGGTGACGGCGACGTTGACCACGGCGGGGGTGACGCGCGCCGCAACCGCTTCCATGGCGTGATCGAGCGCGGTGAGGGCGGCGACGCTGTTGTCGTCCACAGCGGGCACGGAGGGAGCGGCATGAACACTTCCGTGGCCAACAAAAAGGGCCGCGCCCAGCACAAAGGCGCCGACGACCGCGGCGGGAGTGGATAGTCTTTTTGTTACTACTAATTGATTAGTTGATTGGGGCATTGTGATTCATCTCCGGGTTGTTCTTCCTGCTGGTTTTGGAGTTGAGGTGCAGATTGCATTGGCTGCACCCGTGAACTTGCGGATGGATCTAAATTTGAACGATCAGCCAGCCATTCGGGACGGGAACGGCCGCATACGAAGGCCGTAGGCCCTGCTGCGATATGGCAAACACCATGCGGGCGGGCAGCGCTTCGGCGTCGGTCCATTCGGTCAGCACGATCCAGGTGGACTGGGTTTGAGCTTCGGCCTGATCCAGATTCTGTGTTGAGATCTGCGCTTGTTCAATCGCCGGGCGATGCCTTGCGATGTGCTTTGGGGCGCTGGCGCGCATTGCTTGCGAAAGGCTCTGCAACTTATAAGTCGCGTGTACCGGGTAAGCCGCGCTGGCCGGGCGCTGAGGCATGACCGCCTTCATCAACTGCGGTTTGCCGCCGAGGGCACGGCTCATATCCTGTAGGTTTGCCTGCCCAAGCTCGGAGGCTGCCTGCAACTGTTGTGCCGATAGAGCAGCCGGGGCAAAGCTCACCAACTGCGGACTCCGGGCCAAGCCAATGGCGCAGCCCAGCGCTCCCACAATCAGTCCGGTGGTTGCGGCCATCGCCGCCTTGCTGTTCATTGACTCGGCGGGCCGCCGCAAAATGCGCTGCACCCGGCGCACCAGCTCGGGCCGGCGTTCCCAGGCACCCAGTACCAGCGCCAGGCTGCGGCGCACCATGGAATATTCTGCCAGGCGCGTCAGGCAAATGGCGTACGCCTTGCGCTGGCCGTTGGACAACAGAACGCGATCGTCGCAGGCCAGTTCCCGCTCGACGCAGAGGCGGCGCTCGACCCACAGCAGAACGGGGTTCAACGGGAAGAGCACCAGCGCAATCTTCTGCAGCAGGTTGGTCCAGTCGTCTGCGCGACGCAGGTGTTCCATTTCATGCAGGACGACCTGTTGCAGTTCTTGGGTGGAGAGATTCTGGATGAGCGCCGGGGGCACCAGGATTCGCGGCCGGAAAAAGCCCAGCACGCCGGGTCTGGCAATCTCATCCGAAACGCACAACTCGGCGATTCGGCCGTCTGGCGCAGTTTGCAGGAGCGTCTGCAGACCGGCGTCTACCGCAATTGGCGTCGCCGATCGCGCAACTCGTTGCAAATGGATGGCGCCGAGGATCAGTTGCGTCGCTCGCCAGAGGGAAAGCGTGGCCCATAGGCCGGCAATTGCCAGGCTCCAGCGCAAGTCGAACTCGAACGGCGCAGTCGAGCCTTCGCCGCCCGCGGTGCTGCCGGTAAAGGCTGGAACCAGATGCAGCAAGGCCAATAATACGAATACGTTGAGCCAGATGGCCGAGCGGGACGCCGGACTCAACCCAGGCAGCAGGCGCAGGCTGAGGACCACACCTCCGGCCAGTATTGTTCCCTGCCAAATCGCGGAAAAGAGGGCCGCCGTCGCGGTCGCAGAGAGCGGTGGAAGCGTGTGAAGAATGGGGTTCATTTAGACCTCCTCCGCAGCTTCATCGGGCATGTTGGCGATAGCTTCTTTCAGTCGTTTCAACTCGTCGGGGCTCAGGTCGTCGTCGCCCAGCAGAGCCAGCAGCAGCCGTTCGCGGGAGTTGCCAAAAAACCGCTGCAAGACGTGGCGCACTTCGGAACGGCTGGCCTCCTGCTCGCCAATACACGAGCTGTAAAGGAAGGCGCGGCCCTCTTGCCGATGGCACACGAAGCCCTTTGTTTCCAGAATGCGGATGGTCGTCAGTACCGACGTATATGCCAGCGGGCCGTCGTCCGCAGTGGCGGTCACCATGTCGGCTACCGTCGATTCGCCGCGGTTCCAGAGCACTTTCATCAGCCGGAGCTCGGCCTGGGTCAGCGTGATGGATTTCTTTGGAGGCATAAAACAAACCTTTGGGGAAGCCGCTCGCCGTACTTTTTCCGCTGCATTCACTCAGACGGTCTACTAATAATTTAGTTAGCATTTCGTTATTGCGCAAGCCCACGTCTGATGATGAAAGGGTGGATTTTGCAAACGGAGGATTTCGCAAATGACGATCCGCGCCACATAGCCTAGCCACGGCAGAATTGTATCGAGAGCTTCGAGGCGATCCGCATAAAATATTTTCTCTACTAATGTCGGGAGCCAGGAACCGCAGGGCGGCCGGTGGGATGACTGTGGCCAAGCCCCTGTGTCAAACTGAGGAGGCACCCGCTGAGGAATCATGGCAGCAGGGGCCTGTAGCTCAACGGTTAGAGCAGGGGACTCATAATCCCTTGGTT
>JAATGG010000148.1 GCA_015654835.1 Terriglobales bacterium | reverse complement strand
TGGTGCCGAAGAAGGGACTCGAACCCCCACACCCTTGCGAGTACGTGGACCTGAACCACGCGCGTCTGCCAATTCCGCCACTTCGGCACGGTACACAGGTCAGGCGGACTCCACCAGACCGGCAGCACTTTTGAGTCTCGCAAATGCGGCGGGTTGTGTCAAATTTCGATTGAAGACTCAGGCCGGAAGCACCGGGGCTTTTGCGCCCCGGCACCGGTATTGCGGATGTTTAGACCAGCTTCGCGTCGAGCACGATTTCAGTGTTGTTGGCGAAGAGTTTGGAGATCGGGCAGCCAGCCTTGGCGTCTGCCGCTGCCTTGTCGAAGACTTCTTTGCTGGCGCCGGGGACCGAAGCCGTGGTGGTTAGCGTGATCTTGGTGATCGCGAAGCCCGCATCGGTCTTGGCCAGGGTAACGGCTGCATGAGTTTCAATTTTTTCCGGCGTCAAACCGGCGCCGCCCAATTGCGCGCCCAATGCCATGGAGAAGCAGCTCGCATGAGCCGCAGCAATCAATTCCTCGGGGGTGGTGCCGCTCGCAGCGCCTTCAAACCGGGTGGCGAAGGAGAAGTTTGCGTTGCTCAGCACGCCTGTCGCTGTGGAGATCGTGCCTTTGCCTTCCTTCAGTGAACCTGTCCAGACCGCACTCGCCTTGCTTGCCATTGTTCCTCCTTGGGGTTCTAAATCCAATCATTGCTTTCGTAGCCGGACCGCGCGCCACCCCCGGGGAAAACCGGGCAAAGCAACGGAAGTCCGCACCACAGGTTAATACATCGGGCACCTGCCTGGCTGTTGCGCGACGGCTGCCCTCATTTCCATGCTAATCTCTGACCCATGTTGCCGCAGCGCCCTCGCGCCCTGGACCCGGATTTTGTCCCAGATTTTTCCGTCGATTTATCGAAGAGCCGTGGTCCGCATCCGCCCGCTTCGGCGGTAGACCACCACTGCCAGATTTGCCCCACCTGCGGAGAGCGGCTCACCGGCCATCATTGCAAGCTGGTCTGCACCCAATGCGGCTATTACCTGAGCTGTGCAGACTACTACTGAGCTTGCACGCGGCGCGAAGCGCATCTGCCGCTGTGCCACAGAGACGAAAGGCCCGAAACCCTGCCGGGGTTTCGGGCCTTTCCTTCATTGGTTCCATCTACTACTGAAAAGCTTCTTACTGTTTCGCGGCCTGACTGGCCTTGCGGGCTGCTTCAAACTCATCGCCAGCGAGCCACTCCACCGATTTGGGCTGCTGGCTGGCCAGCCAGCCCAGCACCAGGCCAAAGCGAGCCAGCTTGGCATTTCCGCGAAAATCCCAGTCAGTCTGGAACTCGTCGGAAGGTTGATGATAGTGGTGCTCGACATAATCTTCCTCCTGCCGGCGGCCCCAGGCTTCGTCATGCCCTTCAAAAAGCTCGCCTTGATCCACCGAAAACGCGGGAATGCCGACACGAGCCAGCGAGAAATGGTCGGAGCGGTAATAGTGGCCCGCGCCGGGCGTGGGGTCGGGCAATAGCTCCAGGTCGTAGGCCTTGGCGACAGTCTGAACGGTAGGCCAGAAGTCGATTCGCTCGGCTCCGCCCAGATTGACCGAGCGCGGAACACCGATAGGCAGCAGCATATCGTAGTTGAGATCGAGCGTGATCTGGCCTGCCGGAAGCGGCGGATGCATCCCGAGATATTGCGAGCCGAGCAGGCCCTGTTCCTCTGCCGTGACGGCGGAAAAGTAAATGGCGTGCGGGGGACGCTGCGGCGACTGGGCGAAGGCTCTCGCTATTTCGAGCAGGATTCCGCAGCCTGTGGCGTTGTCGCTTGCGCCGTTATAGATGCCATCGCCCTTGGCGTCCGGATCGATGCCGAGGTGATCGTAGTGCGCTGTGTAGAGTACGGCGTTTTCTGCGACGCTCGCGCCGGTCACACGAGCTACCACGTTGGTGGAGTCGTAGCGGCGAACGCGGCTCTCGACGTGTCCGCGCAATTTGATTGAAAGCTCGACCGCATGAAATGCACCCGGCTTGCCGGCTCTTTCGATGGCCTGATCCACATCGCCCAGGCCCGCCAGAGTGAAGAGCTGCTGGGCCACATCGTGCTGAATCCAGGCCGCCGCCTGCAACGCTGCGCTAGGATCGCCCTGCAGATAGCTCTTCTCGATGGCCTGCGAGTTGCGTACGACCTCCCAGCCATAACTCGCCAGGTCGGTACGATGAATGATCAGAACGCCCACAGCGCCACGACGCGCGGCCTCTTCGTATTTATAGGTCCAGCGGCCATAGTAGGTGAGCGCCTTGCCCTTAAAAAACTTCGCATCGTCCGACGGCGGCTCGTTCACGATGACCAGGGCGATCTTGCCTTTCAGATCGACGCCCGCATAATCATCCCAGTGGTACTCGGGCGCGTGAATGCCGTATCCCACAAAAACAATGGGAGCATCGATATCGGCAGTGGCGGCGCCGGTCTGATCCTTCGAGACGATCTGCGTTCCGTAAGCGAGATCGACGGGCGCACCGCCGGCAGGCACGAAGGCAAATCGGGTCTTGTCTTCGACGGTGTGCACGGCCATCAAGGGCACGCGCTGAAAATAGGTGCCGTTGTCTCCGGCCGGTTCCAGGCCTTCCAGTGCAAACTGCGTGGCGATGTACTCGGCGGCAAGCTCTGCACCGCGCCGCCCAGGGCCGCGGCCTTCCAACAGATCGAGCGAAAGAAACCGGACATGGGCGCGAATCTTGCCGGGATCGATGGAAGCGGCAGCGGCCTGGGCCGCCGATGGCAGACCTGCGACAACAGGCCCCCGATTTGCCGCGGCGGGCGACTGAGCACCGAGTAGAGCAACAGACAAAAGTGCGGCGGACACAATCACAAACATGCGCATACGATGCATTCAATCTCCCATGGATGAAGAATGGACAGAGGTTTTCTACAGTACCGGATGAGCTTTCAGAGTACGTCTGCGACCGGTTCGGGAGCAATGCTATCCAGCGGCGGGGCCAGCAACAGGTGCGTACGCGCCAACACCTTGCGGGTAAGGCCGGTGAGAGCCATCGCGCCGGCATCGCCAAGCGGAACCCAGCGGCGTTCCCCGCCGGCTACCGTCAGTTCGTCCACGTCATCCTCAAAGACAGTGCGGATCCGCACGTAATAGTTCACCTGCATAATGGCATGGCGTACGGTCAGGCGCAGGTACTGCTCGGGGACGGCGGCATCGCGCAGAGTTGGCAGCTCCCACAGGCCGGGCATGACCCTAAGCTCAGCGGGACGCTGCTCCAGCAGCACTTCGCGGGCGCCAGATCCACCGCCTTTGCCGGGGTACTGCGCACTGCGCACTGAGAGGGCGTGCGATACTTCACGGCTCAGCATTTGCGGCCGCGGCGCTGTTTTGTGTTCGCCTCTGGTCTTGCAGTGGCTGGAGATGGGGCATACCAGGCATTGCGGGTTGCGCGGCAGGCAAACGGTCGCTCCCAACTCCATGACCGCCTGGTTAAAGTCGCCGGGCTGCCGGGGATCGACAAGCTCCGCCGCCAGCCCTTCGATTTTGCGCTTCAAGGCGGCGCCGCCGGTACGGCTCGCTCCCTCTTGCCAGCCGGCCAACCGGCACAGCACGCGCTCCACGTTGCCATCCACCACAGCGACACACTCGCCGTGAGCAATGCTGGCGATGGCTGCCGCGGTATAGGAGCCGATTCCCGGCAACATGCGGAGCGCCTCGGATCGAACGGGGAGATTGCCCTGGTTCTGGCTGGCGACAAACTGGGCTGCCTTGTGCAACATGCGGGCGCGGCGATAATAGCCCAGACCGCTCCATAGAGCCAGCACTTCTTCCTCCGACGCCAGAGCCAGTGCAACCAGCGTGGGGAATCGTGCCATGAATGCCTGATATCGCTCCACAACCACCGCCACGCGCGTCTGCTGCAACATGATCTCTGAAACCCAGATTGCATATGGGTCGGTATTGCGCCGCCAAGGCAGATCGCGACGGTTGCGTGCGTACCACTTCAGCAGTTCGCGGCGCAGCCTGGCAGTCGTTTTCGCTTCCTTCTCTACCTTCACCATGGGTTCCAGCTTATGGCATTTCCCCTGCCTCTGTAACGGCTCACGAGGATTGAGGAGAACGACCGATGCCGCGCAATGGACGATGTCTATTTTGGAAAGACGTTTTTGGGAAAGTGCGTTTTCCCGAATCGGGCAATTTGTCCCGAGCACTCCATGCATCCAATCCGGCACATATTGACCTCCCGTGCTAAAGTCACGGGAGTCCCTGCCCATCAATGGACGGCTTTTCGCCAGAAGCCGCAACGTATCGAAGTGCCGAACGGGCACGGCAATGAGCAGGAATCTCTCAGCTATCGAAAGTAAAGAAGCATGTCTTTCAACCTGCCTGGAGGCATTTTTGTGAAACGAACCGCCTTTATCCTGTCTCTTGCCCTGCTGGCTGCACCTTCTGCTTTATTTGCCGAATCTTCAACTCTAGCGTCGAACCAGTCGTCAAGTCTTTTTCCGAGCCTGGGAGCAGCGGAATTCAGTGCCGAGGGAGTCACCGGCAAATTTTCACCGTCCGCCCACTATGGGGGAACCGACAAGCCTTTTTCGCGGATCGCTTTCGGCGCCGGTGTTTCGCCTCTCGGCATCAATTTGATGGCGGCAACGAATCTCAATCGATATCTCAATGTCCGCGCCACCGGAAACATTTTTAAATACACCATCAATGACCTGTCGACCAATGGCTTTACGGTAGACGCCAAGCTCAACCTGGCTTCTGTCGGCGTTTCGCTGGACTATTATCCCTTTCCCAAACATGGCTTCCGCCTGAGCCCGGGAATCCTGTTCAACAATACGAACGGCGCGGACGTGAACTTTACCGCGCAGCCCGGTACCAGCTTCTCTCTCGACGATTTCACCTACTACTCTTCGCAGTCGAATCCGGTACACGGCATCGGGAACGTGGGGTTACATAAGCAGAATCCGGCTTTCACCATTACCTCCGGCTGGGGAAACATCATTCCCCGTGCGGACGGCCACTGGTCGTTTCCCTTTGAGGTGGGCGTAGCGCTCATCGGAGATCCGGTGCTCAACCTGGCACTCAACTCCGGCCAGGTCTGCGACGCTCAGGGGCAGAACTGCGTGGATGTCGCCACCGATCCCGACGTGCAAGCCAATCTGCAGGCGCAGATCGTCAAGTATAGAAACGACATAGAGCCGCTGAAGACCTATCCGATTCTCTCGTTCGGCGTGGGCTACAGCTTCCACGTCCGCAAGGTGCAGTAACCTCTGAGCCTATCGACAGCGAGAGCCGATCCTGCATCAGGATCGACTCTCGCTATTTTCGGATTCGGATCGATCAACCCAGCAATTGCCCAACCAGTTCCGGCGTCGCGTGGAGCGCCGCATCGATCTGTGCCTGGTCTTTGCCGCCGGCCTCGGCGATCTCCGGCTTGCCGCCGCCAGAGCCACCGACCAGTTTTGCCACCGCGCCGACGAGTTTGCCGGCCTGAATGCGCTTGGCCAGTCCCGGTGTTACGCCGGCAATCAGGGCGACCTTGCCCTCCGGCTGTGCGGAGGCCAGCACGACAACCCCCTCGCCAAGCTTCTGCTTGAGGTTGTCGACCAGCGTACGTAACTGGCCGCGCTCCAGGCTGTCGGTCCGCAGTGTCACCAGACGAATGCCCTTTACTTCGACGGCATGACTCAGAGCTTCATCGAGAGAGCCGGCGGCGGACTTCATCCGCATCTCTTCCAATTCGCGCTTGAGCCGTTTCAGTTCGTCTTCCTGGGCTGCCAGTTTGGCGCGAAGCCCTTCGGAGAGGCTGCCGCCCGCGGGAGCCGGTGCAAGCTGCGAGATCACCTGAGCCAGTTCAAAGTCGCGGCGGAAGGTGTCGAGCGAACCCAGCCCGCTGATGGCCTCGATGCGGCGCACGCCCGAGGAGACAGCGCCTTCGCTGGTCAGCTTGAACAAGCCGATTTCGCCGGTGGCCGCGGTGTGCGTGCCACCGCATAGCTCGGTCGAGAAACCGTCTGAAAGCTTGACCACCCGCACCTTGTCGCCATATTTTTCGCCGAACAGCGCCATGGCGTGGTACTCGCTCACCGCCACGTCGATCGGTACATCTTCCAGGGTTTCGACCCGCGCATTGGCCAGCACTTCGCGGTTTACGATATCTTCGATTTCCTGCAGTTCTTCGTCTGCCACTTGGGCAAAATGCGAAAAGTCGAAGCGCAGCCGCGTGGGATCGACCGACGAGCCGGCCTGTTTCACATGGGTGCCCAAGATCTGGCGCAGAGCGGCGTGCAGCAGGTGTGTTCCGGTGTGGTTGCGCCGGATGGCGTTGCGGCGGTCGCCATCCACAATCGTGTTTACGTGGTCGCCGACAGCAAGAGGCTGCTTCAACAGAGCCTTGTGAGCGCGGACGCCCTGCACCGGCAACACGCAGCCTTGAATCTCGGCGACGGTCGCATTGCCGTCCGCCGTGGTGAACCAGCCGGTATCGCCAACCTGGCCGCCCGAGTCGCCATAGAAACTGGTGTGGTCGAGCACGATCTCTACCTGATCGCCCGCCGCCGCAGCCGGAACGCCCTGGCCGTCTTTCACGATGGCCAGCACTTCGCCATGGGTGGAGTTAAGCTGCTTGTAGCCCTCGAAGGCGGTCTTCGGCAGATCGCGATAGGCCGGGCTCGCCGTCTTCTGGCTGCCGCCCTTCCAGGATGCACGGGCGCGAGCCTGCTCCTCGGCGCGAGCGGCTTCAAAACCTGCTTCATCGAACTTCACGCCCGCATCGCGAGCGGCATCGACCATGAAGTCGAGCGGCAGACCGAAGGTTTCGTACAGGTGGAACGCCTTTTCGCCTGTAAACTGGCTCTTTAGTTCTTCATCCAGCCGGGTCAGCCCAATCTTGAGCACGCGGTCGAACTGCTTCTCTTCGGCCTCGATGACCTTGGCCACGCGGCTCGCCGAATCGATCAGTTCAGGATACGCACCCTGCATCAGATCCCGCACGGCGAAAACCATTTCGAACAAGAACGGTTTCTCTTGCCCGAGCAAACGCCCATGGCGAATGCCGCGGCGCAGAATCTTGCGCAGCACATAGCCGCGGCCTTCATTCGCCGGCAGCACGCCGTCATTGATGAGGAAAGTTGCCGCACGCGCATGGTCGGCGATAATGCGCAAGCTGGCATTGCCAAGCAGCGTCTCAAGATCCGGCGACGCTCCGCCTTGCGCCGGCTCGCTGACTTGCTGACTTGCCGACTCGCCGTCTTGCCGACTCGCCAGCCCGACCAGTTCTGCCGCCCTCCGGATCAGCGGTGTAAACAGATCCGTCTCGAAGTTCGAAATTTTGCCTTGCATGACGGCGGCCACGCGCTCCAGGCCCATGCCCGTGTCGATGGAGGGCTTGGGTAGCGGGGCAAGCTTGTAGCCGGTGGTCTTGCCGGCTGCGTCCGTTACCGCCGAGCGGTCGAACTGCATGAACACCAGGTTCCAGATTTCGACATAGCGAGCGTCATCCTCGCCAAACGGCAGGTCCTTCTTCTCGCCGTCGGGGCCGACCTCCGCAGCGTCCATGCCCAGGTCGTAAAAAATCTCCGAGCAGGGACCACAGGGGCCGGTTTCGCCCATCTGCCAGAAATTGTCCTTGGCGCCGTACTCCTTGATGCGCTCCTTGGGAACGCCGGCCTCGATCCAATAGCCCTCCGCCTCGTCGTCGCGGGGCACGCCGTCGCCGCCCTCGAAAATAGTGACGTAGAGCCGGTCTTTGGGGATGCCGAACCACTCCGGGCTGGTGATCAGTTCCCAGGCGAAGGCGATCGCGTCGCGCTTGAAGTAGTCGCCAAAGCTGAAGTTGCCCAGCATCTCGAAGAACGTGTGATGGCGGCGGGTAAAGCCCACATTCTCAAGGTCGTTGTGCTTGCCGCCTGCACGGACGCACTTCTGCGACGTAGTGGCGCGCGCATATTCGCGGCGCTCCGCCCCTAGAAAAAGGTCCTTGAATTGATTCATGCCGGCGTTGGTAAACAGCAGCGTCGGGTCATTGGCCGGCACCAGCGAGGAAGAATGCACGCGACGGTGCCCCTTCGACTCAAAAAAGCGCAGAAACAGCTCGCGTATATCGTTCCCTGTTCGGTATTGCATGGCCTAACCAGTGTAATTGGCGGCGGGGTCGTGGCGCAGGGTACGGGATCACTCTTCGTGCGGATCGTCGCCAACATTGTCCAGCACAGCGAGGGATTCTTCGGGCACATCCCACTGGCGAAGGATTTTGTAAATGACGCCGGTAGAGAAGCCGGCCGCCACCAGCCGCCGCATCACGCGAGCCGTTTCCTTTTCGTTCTCGGGCTTGCGAATGCGCTTGCGTTCGAGGTGCTGGCGGGCCAGAGCTTCCTCGTTGGTATCCCCATAACGGGCTTCGAGCGTCTCGGCGATCAGGTCGGTGCCCACCCCTTTGCGCTGCAAGTCCTGGCGGACACGGCGCTCGCCAAACTTCTCGTTTTCCTGGCGCAGCCGGGCATAAGTCTCGGCAAAAGCGGCATCGTTCAGGAAGCCGTATTCCTTGAGCCGCACGATGACGGTAGCAATTATGGCTTCGCCAGCCTCGCCAGGCTCGACGCGGGCCTTCATCAACTGCCGCAGCCCCGCCTCCGAACGCATGGCGCGCCCCAGGCTTCTCACCGCGTACTCGTAAAGGCCGGCCTCGTTGAGGAAGGGCTTGGGCTTTCCGGATTTGGACTGAAAGGGCAGCTTCTCGCCTCTAACCTCTAGCTTATTCTTGCCGGGACTCAGGGGTTGATGGCTTTTGTCGGGTGCTTGCCAGGTCGCAAACACGCGGCCTGGAGCACATCGTCAGTTGAACAGAGAAACGAGCTAGCAGCTAGAAGCTAGCGGCTAGTAGCAGCTAGCTTCTAGCTACTTCATTCGTCCATTCGCCGGCCCAGTCGTTCACTGTCTTGTACCACAATTGCGAGTTCTGCGGCTTCAATACCCAGTGGCTTTCGGCCGGGAAGTACAGCATTTTGCTCGGCACCTTGAGACGTTGCATCGTGGTAAAGAGCTGGTATCCCTCGCTCACATC
>JAATGG010000023.1 GCA_015654835.1 Terriglobales bacterium | reverse complement strand
CATGCCGGCCGAAGAGCCGAGCACGCCCGAACCGACATAGGCGATGCCCGCCAGCTCAAACAGGCCTTGAATCGTGCCGTCTTCCCCGAAGGTGCCATGGAGGACGGGAAACACGACGTCCAGCGATTGACCGTCCAGGGCTGCATGGCTGTCGATGGGCGAGGAACCGGCGTTGCCCGGCACAGTGGCCGACGCCGCGGCAGCCGGTTGCGGAGCCAGCAGCGTGGGCCGGCCTTCGGCCAGGACACGCGCCGCAGGAGTGGCCGCGGGATCGCCTGCGCGCAGCTTCTTCTCTTCCAGGAGGACGGGCTGGAGTGCAGGCTGGGAAGCGGGCTGCCCTGTGGTCTGGGACATCGCCGGGGTTGCATCCGCCGCGGCCTCTGTATCTTGTCCGACTGCGGGTGCAGCCAACTCCGCGAGGGTGGAGTTATCCCCCTGCAGCAGGCCCTGCGCCGCGCCGGAAGTGAGCCAGCGGCCGTCCTTGGTGATGCCGATAGGCACCACATCGAACTTGCGGTGATCGATGGACTTCAAAATCGAGGCAGCGGAGAGAAGAGAAACCTCATGCTCGCCGCTGCGTCCGCCAAACAAAATTCCAACACGTAGTTTTTTTGCCATTTCCTTCTTTGTCACCACTTTTGTGCAGAATGCTCTACTGATTCAGTGTAGAACCCCGGCGGGATCGGGCTCCCAAATGCCGAGCGGGAACAGGGCTGCGGCAGGATGCAGCCGAGGGGTAATTCCTCTGAGCAGGGCGATAGCTCGGAAGGAGGAATAGCTTCAAATGGAGTTTTATGGGATCAAGAGAGTTAATAAGATCGGTATCATTAAAAAACACTCATATTAGCGCAATATGGAGCGCGAGAGCCTTTACTCTATTCCAGAGACAGAGTTGCAGCGTGTAAATCCATTTCATGCAGGCGATTGTTCGAACGAGTCTGCCGATAGAAAGATTTAATGTTGCGCTGCACGATGTGAGATTCACGGGTCTTACCCGATGAGAAGATTGATTTCCGTTGTTGCAATAATTCTCGGATGGGCCTCGACAGGCTGGACAGCACAGCCCTCTGCCCTCACGACATTGCGCGCCATTCACCTGCTTAGCAATGAAGAAGCCGGTCATGCGCTGCCGGTGACCTTCGAAGCCACGGTAACTTATTTCCGCCCCTATGAAAAGACGATGTTTGTGCAGGATGGAGATGTAGCTATCTATGTGCAGGCAACGACGCAGGCGAAGTTAGTTCCAGGGGACCGGATTCGCGTGAAAGGGACGACCCATGAAAGCTTTCGCCCCTATGTGTTGAGTAACAACATCGTCTTTCTTCATCATGGGTCTTTGCCCGAGCCGTTACCTGCCAGCTATGACGATTTGATTCATGCGCGGCGGGATTGCATGTTGGTGAAGGTGCGCGCGGTGGTGCGCGCCGCCGACCTGGCGCTGAGCGCGGATCAGACCTATGCCAGCTTGCAGATGATGACGCCGGGAGGCAGCGTTGACGCGGCGATCGACCAGAACGATCCCAACATTTTGAACGGCCTGCTGGACGCGGAAGTAGAGGTCACCGGGGCGGTTTCGGGCAGATTCGACGGCAAGATGCAGGAAACGGGGATCGTATTGCACGTTCCCACCCCTGACTATGTGAGGGTGATCAGGCGGGCTTCGGCCAGTCCGTGGACTTATCCGCTTACACACATGGATGAGGTTCTTGCCGGTTACAACGTGAGGAATCTCAGCCAGAGAATCCGGGTGCAGGGCGTCATCACCTACTATCAACCCGGCTCGGCGCTGGTGCTGCAGAACGGCAAGAGAAGCCTCTGGATCATGACGCAGACGCGCAGCAATCTGCAGATTGGGGATGTAGCGGATGCCACCGGGTTTCCCGATGTGCACGACGGTTTTTTGACTTTGACCCACGGCGAGGTGCTGGATAGCCGCATGCAAGCGCCCGTTTTGCCGCATCTCGCCTCGTGGCACGAGCTATCGCAGGGCCGCAACGTCTTCGATCTTGTCTCGATCGAAGGCCAGGTGGTGCGAGAAGTGCGTGAGGCCGCGCAGGACGAATATGTTCTGGTGTCGGATGGGCAATTGTTCACCGCGATTTACCGGCATCCGCCGCCCGCCAGGCCGCTGCCAGTTCCGCCGATGAAGCAGATTGCCGTGGGGTCAAAGGTGCGCGTATCGGGCGTCTGCATTCTGGAAGACTCGAACCCCTTTGACGCACAGGTACCGTTCAATGTTCTGATGCGCTCGTTCGCCGACATTGCGGTGGTGGCCCAGCCGCCGTGGCTGAGCGTCGAGAGCCTGACGCGGATCGTCAGCATCCTGCTGGCGGTGATGGTGGCCACCGGCGCGTGGGGCTGGACGCTGAAGGAAAAAGTGCAACGGCAAAGCGCCGCTCTCGCTTCCAGAATTGAGGCGGAGGCGATGCTGGAGCGGCAGAACGCGCTGCTAGAACAGCGGCGCAGCCGCATTCTGGAAGACATCAACGGACCGCGCCCGCTGACGGAGATCATTGCGCAAATCGCGGAACTGGTATCGCTTCATTTGGACGGCGCGCCGTGCTGGTGCGCGCTCAGCGACGGGACGGAGCCGGGAAAGTGCCCGACCGACAGCCGCGATTTACGCATCGTGCGGAAAGACATTCCCTCCCATTGCGGGCCGGCACTGGGAACGCTGTTTGCCGGGCTCGATCCGCGGACTCGTCCCCTTGGCAGAGAGTCAGAGGCGCTGGCGCTGGGAACCCGCCTGGCCAGCCTGGCGATCGAGACGCGAAGGCTCTACTCCGATTTGCTGCACCGTTCGGAATTCGATCTGCTGACCGACATCCACAACCGCTTCTCGCTCGACCAGCATCTTGAGGCGTTGATCGCCGAGGCACGGGAGCAGGCGGGCATCTTCGGGCTGATTTACGTCGACCTGGACGAATTCAAGCAGGTGAATGATATCTATGGGCACCATGTGGGCGACCATTATCTGCAGAACGTATCGTCGCGCATGAAACGCCAGCTTCGCAACGGCGACTTGCTGGCGCGGGTGGGCGGCGATGAATTTGCCGTGCTGGTGCGGATTGTCGGCAGCCAGGCAGATGTCGAAGAGGTTGCGCTACGGCTGGAACACTGCTTCGACGACTCCTTTACCGTGGATGGCTGCGTGTTGCATGGCTCGGCCAGCGTCGGCCTCGCCCTCTACCCGGAGGACGGTGTGACCAAAGACAGCCTGCTGAGCGCCGCGGACGCCGCCATGTACATGGCGAAGCATACCAAGCGCGCGTTGCGTACCCTGCGCAGGGAGCACCCGCGAAGCGCCGTGATTCCATCGAGCAACTAGGGCAGTTCTTCTGTAGATTCCCGATTGTGTTCATTGCCGGACCCGCTGAGTTGGGGCATCGATGAAGGCTGGGGCCGTGGGCTTGCACAGCAAAGAGGACGTCCACCATGCAAAAGAAAAGGCCCGACTGGAAGCCGGGCCTTTCGAGTGACTGCAAGGAAGAAGCTGGATAGCTGGCGAAGTTACTCGGCGGCCATCTCTTCGGCTTCGCCCTCCTGACGCATGAGTTCCAGTTCGCGCTCGGCGGCTTCGATCTCTGCCGAAACCTCCTGCTGAACGCGGGCCGCCGCTTCTTCCAACTCGGGGGAGAGCTGAACATTGCGGTAATATTCGAGGCCCGTGCCCGCCGGAATGAGGCGACCGACGATCACGTTCTCCTTCAAGCCGCGCAGGTTGTCGATTGCGCCGTTGATGCTGGCTTCGGTAAGGACACGCGTCGTCTCCTGGAAGCTGGCAGCGGAGATGAAGCTGTCGGTCGAGAGCGAAGCCTTGGTGATGCCGAGCAGCAGCGGACGTCCAATAGCCGGACGGCCTCCCTGTGCCAACACCCGCTCGTTCTCTTCACGGAAGCGGAACCGGTCAACCTGCTGTTCGAGCAGGAAGTTGGTATCGCCGATTTCGTCGATCCGCACCCAGCGCAGCATCTGACGCACGATCACTTCGATGTGCTTATCGCTGATGGCCACGCCCTGCAGACGATAGACTTCCTGAATTTCGTTCACCAGGTAAGCCTGCAGCGCCTTCTCACCCAGCACGTCGAGAATATCGTGCGGGTTCAACGGTCCATCCATCAGCGGGTCGCCGGCACTCAACCGCTCGCCTTCCTGCACGTTTACGTGGATACCGCGGGGCACCGAGTATTCCTTCTCGTCGCCGTTGTCCGCGGTCACGTAAATCTTGCGCTGACCCTTGACCACATCGCCGAAGCGAACCACACCGTCGATTTCGCTGATGATGGCTGTTTCGCGGGGCTTGCGCGCCTCGAACAGTTCCACCACACGGGGCAGACCGCCGGTGATGTCCTTGGTGCGGGTGCTCTCCTTGGGAATCTTGGCGAGCACATCGCCCGGGCCCACTTCGTCGCCGTCCTGGATCATCAAGTGAGCGCCACGGGGCAGCAGGTAACGCTTGTTGCCCAGAGGTCCCTTGACGAGGAAGGTCGGCTGCCGTTTTTCATCGGCTGCATCGGCAACCACCCAACGGGAGAGGCCGGTCACTTCATCGACTTCTTCGTTGAGGGTGATGCCTTCCTGCAGGTCCTTGAACTGCACGTTGCCGCCGATTTCAGTGAGGATGGAGTAGGTATACGGGTCCCACTCGGCCAGCAACTGACCCAGCTTGACGTGTTCGCCGTCCTTCACCCGGAGACGTGCGCCATAGACGACCTGGTAGCGCTCCTTCTCACGGCCGCGGTCGTCGATCACAGCGATGGAGCCGGAGCGGTTCATTGCCACCAGCGTGCCGTCTTTGCTTTCGACGTGGTTCAGATTGATAAAGCGCACGGTGCCGTTGTTCTTGGCATCGAGGCGCGACTTGTCTTGCACGCGGCTGGCGGTACCGCCGACGTGGAAGGTACGCATGGTGAGTTGCGTTCCCGGTTCGCCGATGGATTGCGCGGCAATGACGCCGCAGGTTTCGCCGAGTTCCACCATGCGGCCCGAACCCAGGTTGCGCCCGTAGCACAGCGCGCAAACGCCGCGCCGCGACTCGCAGGTGAGCACCGAGCGAATCTTGACCCGCTCAACGCCCGCGCCCTGAATGGCCGAAGCGATTTCCTCATCGATGGCGCCGTTGACATCGACCACCACGTTGCCGTCGTAGTCCTTGATGCGCTCCAGCGTGACACGGCCGATGATGCGATCGCGCAGAGGCTCGATGATTTCGCCGGACTCGACAATCGATCCGACGTAAATGCCCTCGGTGGTGCCGCAATCGAACTCGGTCACGATCACGTCCTGGGCCACGTCAACGAGGCGGCGGGTAAGGTAGCCCGAGTCGGCGGTCTTCAATGCCGTATCGGCCAATCCCTTACGAGCGCCGTGGGTCGAAATGAAGTACTCAAGCACCGTCAGTCCTTCACGGAAGTTCGCCGTGATGGGCGTCTCGATGACTTCGCCCGAGGGCTTGGCCATCAAGCCGCGCATACCCGAAAGCTGGCGAATCTGCTGTTTGGAACCACGGGCGCCGGAGTCGGCCATGATGTAGATCGGGTTCATGGCTCCGTCGTCGTCCGCCTTCTTCATGTTGCCGAACATTTCGTCGGCGACACGGTCGGTGACTGCCGACCACATCTGAATGACCTTGTTCGAGCGCTCGCCGTTGGTGATGGCGCCGTCCATATATTGCTTCTGGACTTCGATCACCTTCTTGTCGGCTTCATCCACGACGGTGTATTTGCTGTCGGGAATGACCATGTCATCCAGACCGACGGAGAGGCCGGAACGGGTGGCGTACTGGAAGCCGAGGGCCTTGATGCGGTCCAACATGCGCACCGTGACCTCAAGACCGAGGTTCTGGTTGCAATAGTTGACCAACTGGCCGATGCCCTTCTTTTTGAGCAGGCCGTTGACGAACGGCATACCCGGCGGCAACGCATCGTTGAGGATCACGCGGCCGACCGTGGTCGAGATGTACTCCTTATTGAAGTCCACCGACTCGGTGTGGGTCAGATCCTGGTCGTCGTAGGCTGTCGTCATATCCAACACCTTGCCGGTGTAGCGCAGGCGGATGGGCGAGAGCGTTTCGACTTCCTTGGCTTCGAGGGCCATCAGGATCTCTTCGGTGTTGGCGAAGACGCGTCCCTCGCCCTTGCCACCCTTCTTGGCCTTGGTCAGGTAATAGAGACCGAGGACCATGTCCTGGGTAGGCACGGTGATGGGATGGCCGGAGGCCGGGGACAGAATGTTGTGCGAAGCGAGCATCAGCACGCTGGCTTCGATCTGCGCCTCGGGCGACAGCGGAATGTGAACAGCCATCTGATCGCCGTCGAAGTCGGCATTGAACGCGGTGCAGACCAGCGGGTGAATCTTGATGGCCTTGCCCTCGACCAGCACCGGCTCGAAAGCCTGAATGCCCAGACGGTGAAGGGTGGGGGCGCGGTTGAGCAGGACGGGATGGTCCTTGATGACCTCTTCCAGAATGTCCCAGACCACCGGCTCCTGCATCTCCACCATTTCTTTGGCTTGCTTGATGGTGGTGCACTGGCCGGTCTGCTCAAGGCGGTGATAGATGAAAGGCTTGAACAGTTCGAGCGCCATCTTCTTCGGCAGTCCGCACTGGTGCAGCTTGAGATCGGGACCGACGACGATGACCGAACGGCCGGAGTAATCGACGCGCTTGCCGAGCAGGTTCTGGCGGAAGCGGCCCTGCTTGCCCTTGAGGGTGTCGGAGAGAGACTTGAGCGGACGATTGTTGGCGCCACGCAGCACGCGGCCGCGGCGACCGTTGTCGAACAGCGCATCGACAGCTTCCTGCAACATGCGCTTTTCATTGCGCACGATCACTTCGGGCGCATGGAGGTCCATCAGCTTCTTCAACCGGTTGTTGCGGTTGATGACGCGGCGATAGAGGTCGTTCAAATCGGAGGTCGCAAAGCGGCCGCCATCCAGCGGCACCAAGGGGCGCAACTCGGGAGGAATGACCGGCAGCACATCGAGAATCATCCACTGCGGCTTGTTGGAGCTCTTGCGGAAGGCCTCGACGACTTTGAGGCGCTTGGCATACTTGAGCTTCTTCTGCGCAGAGGTCTCGGTCTTCATCTTCTCGCGCATTTCGATGGCCAGTTCGTCCACCTGCACGCGCTTGAGCAGTTCCTTGATGGCCTCGGCGCCCATCATGGCCTTGAAGCCGGAGGGGCGGAACTGCTGATCCAGTTCACGGAACTTGGCTTCGTCCTTGATGATTTCGCGCTCTTTCACGGGAGCGTCGCCGGGATCGACCACGACGTAGGACTCGAAGTAGAGGATGCCTTCGAGGTCGCGCAGGGAAATGTCGAGCAAGTGGCCGATGCGCGAAGGCAGGCCCTTGAAGAACCACACATGGGAGCAGGGCGAAGCCAGCTCAATGTGGCCCATGCGCTCGCGGCGCACCTTGCTGACCGTCACCTCGACGCCGCACTTGTCGCAAATGACGCCGCGGTGCTTCATGCGCTTGTATTTGCCGCAGAGGCACTCCCAGTCGGTCACGGGTCCAAAGATGCGGGCGCAGAACAGGCCGTCGCGTTCCGGCTTGAAGGTGCGGTAGTTGATGGTTTCCGGCTTGGTGACTTCGCCATGGGACCAACTGCGAATTTTCTCCGGCGACGCCAGCATGATGCGGATGGCATCGAAGTCGGTGATTGGGCTACTGAGTTCAAATGGGTTCGAACGGAACAAGGCGACCCTCCTTGGCGGGCCTGTCGGCGCCACCGCGGCTTTTCCCGGGATTCTTGAAGGGTCCTTCCTTCCCGGGAAGCGGTGTTTGCCGCTCTCAAGAAGGACCCTGGAAAATTCTTTGCGCCCGGCCCGAAGCTCTTGGTTAGGCCGCTTCGGGCCGGTCTAGCATGAAGGCTGCCCGAGCTTAGTCGGCGACTGCCGCTACTTCCGGCGCAGGCACCTTGCGCACAAGATCTGCGCGTTTGATCAGCTCGACATCCAGGCACAGCGACTGCAATTCGCGAATCAGCACGTTAAACGACTCCGGCACGCCGGGCTCGATGGCTGCCTCGCCCTTGACGATGGCCTCGTAAATCTTGGTACGGCCATAGACGTCATCGGACTTGGCGGTGAGCAGCTCCTGCAGGATGTAAGCGGCGCCGTAAGCTTCCAACGCCCAGACTTCCATTTCGCCGAAGCGCTGTCCACCGAACTGCGCCTTGCCGCCCAGCGGCTGCTGGGTGATGAGCGAGTACGGTCCGATCGAACGAGCGTGAATCTTGTCGTCGACCAAGTGAGACAGTTTGAGCATGTAGATCATGCCGACGGTCACGGGCTGCTCGAACTGCTCGCCGGTCATGCCGTCGAACAGAGCCGTCTTGCCCGAAGAGGGCAGTCCGGCCGAAGCCAGCAGAGCCTTGATTTCGCTCTCCTGCGCGCCGTCGAACACCGCGGTACCGAACCAGATGCCGCGCTTCATGCCCGCGGCTACCCGCAACAGCATTTCGTCATCGAGTTCGAGCAACTGGCGCAGCGTAGCGGTTCCAGCAAACTCCTTTTTGACCGCTTCGCGGACCAGAGCCGCGGGACTGTTGGCTTCAACCAAGGCGGCAATCTTCTTGCCCAACTCGGCAGCGGCCCAGCCCAAGTGCGTCTCCAGGATCTGTCCCACGTTCATACGGGAAGGCACGCCGAGAGGATTGAGCACGATCTCCACGGGAGTTCCATCGGGCAGATAGGGCATATCTTCCTCGGGAAGAATGCGCGAGATCACACCCTTGTTGCCGTGGCGTCCGGCCATCTTGTCGCCGACAGACAGCTTGCGCTTCATGGCGATATAGACCTTGACGAGCTTGATGACGCCCGGAGGCAGTTCGTCGCCCTTCTGCAGCTTGCCGATCTTCTCGTTGGTGATCTTGCGCAGGACTTCGATCTGACGCGAAGTCATCTCCTCGATCTCATCGATCTGCTCGTTGACGCGGGGGTCCTTGTCGGCGTAGCGGATGCGCTTGAGGTTCTTGGTGGAGATGCGCTCGATGGTTTCACGATCGAGCAACACACCCTTGGTCAGCAGGCGCTTGTTGGTCCGCTCATCGTGCAAGTCGGCCAGCACTTCCTTATTACCCAGGATGCCTTCGAGGCGCTTGAGGCGCTCGTCGGTCAGAATGCGGATTTCGTCGCCCAGGTTCTTTTCAAGCTTGGCCACATACTCGGCCTCGATCAGCTTGGCGCGCTCATCCTTTTCCTGTCCCTTGCGGCTGAAGATGCGAACGTCGACGATGGTACCTTCGATTCCCGGAGGGCAGGTAAGAGAAGCATCGCGGACATCGCCGGCCTTTTCGCCGAAGATGGCACGCAGCAGCTTTTCTTCCGGCGTGAGCTGGGTTTCGCCCTTGGGCGTCACCTTGCCGACCAGAATGTCGCCGTGCTTGATCTGGGCGCCGATGCGGATGACGCCGCTCTCGTCCAGGTCGCGCAGGGCGTGTTCGCTGACGTTCGGGATGTCGCGCGTGATCTCCTCGGGTCCCAGTTTCGTGTCGCGCGCTTCGATTTCGAACTCTTCAATGTGCACGGAGGTGTAATAGTCCTCGCGCACCAGCTTTTCATTGATGAGGATGGCGTCCTCAAAGTTGTAACCGCGCCAGGGCATGAAGGCCACCAGAACGTTTCGTCCCAGCGCCAACT
>JAATGG010000041.1 GCA_015654835.1 Terriglobales bacterium | reverse complement strand
TTCCGACCCGATCTCCTGCTTCGCCGCTTCCATGACCGTAGTTCATGCTCCGTCATGACCCTCGGCAAAGTACTGACCTTGAGTCCGCATCTATTCCGCCAACAGGACCACCGCCTCACAAAGTTGTGGGTAATTGAAAGGAGGGATCTCCCTTTTGGATTAGGCTCGCTGTCCGACTGCTGTTCCGCGTTGATTCTCCCGTCACCTCGTGCCATCTTTTCAAGATTCCCGAGGCCGTTAACACCGTTTCAAGCTCGCCGAACTCATTGAATGTTCATCCGCCGGTCCCTTGTATGCCGTGACTGTTCGCAGATGTCCTGCACGTTCTGGAGTGTGGCGCCGACCGGACCGGCCAGTTTTGGCAACCCGATATAACAGAGAGATCTAGCGGTAATTTAGCTGGATCGAGGAACGAAATGGAGAAGCGATTCAACCGGGTCCACTGGATCGCCGTACTCAAGCCCTCAAAAGAAGTGCTGGTGGCAAACGGTACGCAAATCCTCGAGATGGAGTGTCACCTCGACGAGCGCGTAGAGTTTACGGGAGTCTCGTCGCCGCACTGATTCGCCCGCTCGTGCGGCGGAGTCTGGCGGGGCAGATTGCATTGGCCGCGAAGACGTATCCTGCCGGTGATGTGTTGCGATTTGGAAAAGGTAAAGGCCCGATCAGGAGACGGGCCTTTACCTTTATCTACTGCTTGCGCGGAGGCGTCATTTCCATTGCCCAGATCGATGCGGGACGCATATACATTCCGGCGCGGAAGTTCCCCGCAATATCCCATGCTTCAGGCGTACGGAACCAATAGCCCTTGCCCTCATAAATGACGTGGTAGAGGCCGTGAATGGTCCTCCAGGACTCATTTTCCAGTCCGTCGCTTTTGGCGAGCGCCGCATAGCCGATTGTAGTCCCGACCCAGACTTCCCTGGCTTCGGCGTTGGTCATCATGCTGCCGCCGGCTTCCATGCCGTTGACTGCTCCCATGTTACCGTTACCGAACTTCATCACGTTGTAGTCAAAGATTTTCTTCAACGTCTTCTGCTGCATGTCGTATGGCACGATATCTCCCAATCCAGTGAGATTGGCGTACCACTGGCCGGCGAGTTGATCGGCTTGAATAGCATTCTTTGACTCACTGCTCGTGTCGTAGCGGAAATATTCTCCATTCCACAGTTTGGAGATGTAGGTCTTCTGTGCTTTCAGGAATAAGTCGCCGTATTCCTTTTCGGCTTGTGTGTCGCCTAGTATCTTTGCCGTTTCCATCGTGGCGCGCAATGCAGCGAGCCACAGGTTGCCTGAGTAGGCGCTGACGCCTGTCACAACCCAATCGTCATAGGTCTGGTCAGGATAGCCGCTGTTTTCAGGTACGCCGCCGCCGTGGTCGAACTGGCGTAGGTATTCAATAGCCATCTTTACGGAGGGCCATGTTTCTTGCAAGAAGGCCTTGTCGGTGCGCCCGGTAAGAACATAATCACGATAGACCATCAGCACAAATTTTGAATTGAGATCTTTCCAATCGTTAGTGTCCTGAATGCCCGGTTCGTTGACAGAGACAAACGGATCGCCTTCCGGCACGCCGAGATCGTGCGGGACTGCTCCTACTTTTTTGCGTTTATGTGTGACGGGCCGGCCTTCGAGATCACTCTTCCATATCCACATGCCCTGCTCAGGCCACTCTTTTGGGACGGTGTCGGAGAATTCTCGCAGAACTTGCTTATCAAGATTCGGCCAGAACTTCAGCAGCGGCAACGAGGCGTAGAAGCGGACATCGAGCGTCCCATAGTAGGCATAATCGAAGCACTCTAGCAACGCAAAGGTAGCAGCTGCTTTTGGGTCAGAACCTTGCTGGCGTCCCCAGAAGGTTCCTCCATCGGTGAGAACGTATAACTCGTTGAAAAGCATACCGCGATACCAGAGAGGCTTGCTCTCGTTGTTGACATAAGGAGCCTGCCACTTATCAATAGCGCTGCTCCATTCAGAGCCGTGCAGAAGACCATCTTTGGCGATGGCCCATGCATTCTTGCCGGAGGTCCCGTAGAAATCTGTGTAGCGGCGTACCCACTTGCGACCTTCTCCAAACTGCACGAGCGGAAAATCCCATGCGAGCACCATGGGAATGATCTTGCTCTCGCCAGGCTTGAGTGTGAAGCGCACGGCGATGGCTCCGCCAAGCTTCTCTTTATCACTGACCCAACTCTGATTGTTGTTATCGAGGCGTCCGTCCTTGGAGAACGGCGTCCAGATAGCATGGCCGTCGCCTTCGGTCTGGTAGGAGTTGTGATAGGTTATCTCAACTCCAGGTGAGTCGATAGAAGCGATCACGAATTGGCCATCCCATTCGTTGGGCGCATCGCCAGCGCGCAGGCGGTCAAAGACGATGCCTTTCATCTCGCCGGACTGGGCGATGACTTCGCTCTTGTAGGTATTGAAGTTCCCCTGATTCGGAGCATCCTTGAAGTCACGACTAAAAGTCCGAAACCAACCGGACATATTTGTCCATGAAAGAAGCAGCGAAACGATTACGGTCTTGTTTGTTGGGTTATCTGCATGCCAGCGATAAACAGCCACGGGATAACTGGATTCCCTATAATTGTCCGGGATGACTGGCGAGAATTGTTCGAGAGTCAGGTGAGCGGGAAACTTGTCCCACCGGTAATCGAACCACGCTTTCGGATTCAGTGCGTAGTAATTGCCCGCGCCGACGGGATAGTCCCATTTCCACGAGGCAAGCTCCTTGCCATCCGGATGGCCATTCAGAAGCGCCTGCACCGTGGGTTGAGGATCGCCTTCTGACTGCTCAAAGACGGCGAACTGATTCGCATAGATCGGCTCATATTTGTGAACGGCGGCCTTGATGTGCCAGCGGTTGAAATCGCCCCGATAGCTACGGGAAAACGTGCCCGCGCCGAAGCCTCCCACAGGCACGCCTTGCCAGTAGCCGTCATCAATATCGCCACGGGAGAGGGTGACTCCAGGATTGGCCAGCGGCTCACCGAGCGGGCGTGTCCAGGCGGCCTTGGGAATGTTCTCGCCGGCCCACACGACGCTGGCGAGTAGAAGGAATAAAGAACACACTATTACAAAAAGCGGCGCACGTTTCAAGAAGCCTCCTAAAATGCCGGGGAACCGAGAATGAGAAGCGGATGAATCTTGTGACTGCTCATTGCCGGAGACACCGAAAGCGGCGTCATTCTGTACACGTAACAAGACACACAGAGCACGGCCTCTACCTGGTGCGGTCGATGATGGGCATCACGCGCAGCAGTCCCGGAAGGCAACACAATCGTCGTCAAGCATGTAGAGCATTGCGGGCTCGTAAGAAGGCCGCCTCTTCGAAACCGCGTCCTTATGATTGGACACAAGCTGAGTTACTCGCCGACTTCCCAGTACTTGTTAAAACCGATGTAACCCGAAGGCATGGCCGCCAGGATCTTGCGGCGCATCTCCAGCAGATCGACGGAGCCTAACGTCTTGTAGATTACTTCGCCCGTCGGTCCAAAGACCACCGTATAGGGGACGGCGGACTGCCACTTTGAATCGAAGGCTGCCTGCAGGGCTGACGTATCATCAGAGGCGAAGAGGTAGTTACGACTGGTGGCATGCTTCTTCTGCAGGAAGCGCATCACACTAGGCTCCTCGTCCGGCATATTGGCGGAGACGGTGATCAGTTCAAGGTCGCGGTCTTTGTACATGAGGAGAGTGTCTTCCAGGTCAGAGAACTCTACGACACAAGCGCCACACCACGTCGCCCAAAAGTTGACGATTGTGATGTGACCGGTCGGTTGACGCAGCTTTTTCAAGCCAACTTCGTCGATCTTTTCCATTCGGATTGGAGTGGCATTGATCTTCGCATCCGTGACCTCGCGCTGCTCGGCCTTCTCCGGCCATTTGGTTGAACATCCAAAGACACCGGTATGCTTGACGGCCACTTCTTTTCCTGCCAATAGAGCGTCGATGGCTTCCTGTGCGTCGTGGGTGGCTACCTTTTCTATACGGTAGCTATTGTCGAAACGGCCCTCATAGCGGAGGTGCCGGGTTTTATCAAAGATGAAGACATGCGGCGTAGCTTGCGGTCCGTATGCCTGCGTCACAGAAGGAGTGCCGCCTGCATACAGATACGGATAATGCAAATGTTTATAGGCGACGCGAATTTTCATTTCATGCAATGTATCGCCGATATCCGAAGAATCCAGTTCATCGATGCGTATTGCCTTGGGATCATTGCCCATGATCGCGATGACGGCGACGCCTTTCTCGCGGTAGTTCTGGTAAAGTTTTTCGATACGCTGCTCATACATCTGCGCAATCGGGCAGTGATTGCAAGTGAAAATGATAACCAGAACCGGGTGGTTGGCGTAGTCGCTGAGTTTGTGGGTCGTTCCATTCGCATCGGGCAGCGAAAAATCCGGTGCTGGCGAGCCAAGAGCGAGAATAGGGTGCGCCTGTTGCGCCTGAAGCGGCAAAGACATCAGCACCGCAACCATGAATAATTTCGTAACCGTTTCGAAAGATTTGCGTCGCTTGATCACCTGATCTCCTTTACTTGGGCGAGCCCGCAATGGCCGGAGCCTGAAGGGGAGTTACCTCCGCGCTTTCCACTCCCATGGCCCATTTGTTGGCGCCGATATATGTGTGCTGCATGCGTGGATCGTCTTAGTTGTCTTCCGGGTGTGCCAGTGTCGAGTAAAAGACGCCCTTGCCGTACATTTTGGCCCACACCACAGCAAAATCGTGATCGGGGCGGCAAACGTACGGATTATTGAAGTCAAACTCGATTGGATCAAGACCGAGTAACACACGCACTTTGTCACGGGAGAAAGACCTCTTCTTCCTTTCCGTTTCTAAAGTTTGCTTACTAACTATCCACATGCCACATAAACATATTGATCATATTTTGTCAAGAATCTGTCTTACATCTGTGGCTACGGAACCAGGGCAAAGAAAAATAGCTCCCAGCGCTGACGAAATGTCGCCCAAAAGCAAGGCGGTGGCTGAGGACTCCCCCCCGCGGGCTGCAAATTCGCAGCCTTCCAGCTGCTTGAGCACGGCGCTGCGCAGCACCATATGGCTGCCAGTTTCATGTCATCGATATCACCGGCAGATCGACCCAACAATTACGCAAGTCTCCGACGGCGAGTCTGTTCAGAAAACACTTGCCTGAATTCTTGCTTTAATACGCGCGAAGAAGGATACTGAATAAACATTAGGAAGTCGGTCGACCTCTCAGCGCTGGATGGGAGGATTGCCGCCTTCCTCCTCGGTTCCTGTCCGTAGCCGCATCGGTATTCTTTTGTGAAGGAGTGTAAGAGAGCCTCTGATGGTAACTGCAAAAGCTCTTCTGTTTGCTTTCTTCGAGCTTGGCGCGCTTTCTTTGCCAGTTCTGGCTCAGACAAAGACCGTGTACCACCCACTTGATGGTTTAACTACCAACGAGTACTGGGCGATACATGACGTGCTCGTCAAGAGCGGCCACTTTACGGATAAGGCGCGTGTCGCGAGCCTGCTGCTGCACGAGCCTTCCAAGGATAAGGTACTGGCATGGAAAGAAGGCGATGCGATTCCGCGCGAGGCCGACCTGATCTTGCTCGACTCCAATGGAAAAACCGTGGAGGCGCGTGTCGATATTACAGGCGAAAAGCTTGAATACTGGAAGGTGGTGCCCAATCGTCAGGCTCCGGTGATGGTGTCCGAACTGGACACCATGAACGAGATCGCCAAGCAGGATCCGCGCGTGGTTGCGGCGCTGAAGAACCACGGAGTGACGGATCTTTCCAGTGTGCGCTGCGATCTGATCCCGATCACCTTCATCGCCTTTCCAGAGCAGCTTGATCATCGCATCGGCTATGGCGACTGTGTCGATTCGCATGGAGCATACCATGCGTGGGGCCGGGCCATTTCCGGGCTTTATATCGTAGCGGACATGAATATCCAGAAGATTTTAGATGTGATCGATCGCGGGCCGACGGAGTTGCCCAAGGGCGATATCGACTACGAAGAGGCAGATGCAAAACCCCTTGAAGGGACAAGGCCGTTACTAATTTCGCAGCCCGATGGCCCAAGCTACACGATCAACAAGGGCGAGGTGAGTTGGATGAACTGGCTTTTCCGTTTCCGCGTCGATCCGCGGGTAGGACCGGTTCTCAATCTTGTTCGTTATAAAGATAGCGATAAGCCGCGCTCTGTCATGTATGAGGGCAGCCTGTCGGAGATGTACGTACCTTATATGGATACGGATGAGTGGTGGAGTTCGCGAGCCTTTCTTGATGCGGGTGAGTTTCTTCTTGGTGGACTTTTCAAGCCGCTTGGTGCGGATGATTGCCCCGCGCATGCACAGTTCTTCAGCGGCATTGTGCCTTCGGAACAGGGCACGCCCATCTTGACGCAGCAGCTTGCTTGCATGTTTGAGCATGCGACCGATGGCCCCGCATGGCGGCACTTTGAAAATGGCATCCTCACCGGACGCCCCAGCCGTGAATTGATTTTGCGCACCGCCGCCGTTGCCGGTAACTACGACTATCTGATCGATTGGGTCTTCCAGCAGGATGGCACGATCCGCGTAGCAGTTGGTGCCACAGGCATTGTGGAAACCAAGGCTGTGAAAGACGCAATGGTGGCGATGAGTGATGATTCTTCAAAGCTCAGCCACGGCACGCTGGTCGATCGGAATCTTCTCGCAGTTAACCATGATCATTACTTTTCTTTCCGTCTCGATCTTGATGTGGATGGCCCGACTAACAGCTTCATGATTGACCGCATGACGCCCGAGCATTTGACAGGACAAGCACGTAACAGCATATGGGCAGTAAGTTCTTCGATTGCGAAGACAGAGAAGGATGGCATTCTCGATATTGACTTGCACAAACCGGCGATGTGGAACTTCATCAATCCGTCGAAGCGAGGCGCCATGGGATATCCGACCGGCTACATGATCATGCCAGGGCCAACGGGCATCTCTTTCCTGTCGGAGAATGATCCGGCACTGAAGGTAGGTGCTTTCTCTGAGCATCAACTCTGGGTTACGCCCTATAGACCGGATGAGATCTACGCGGCGGGGACGTATGTGACCAGCAGTAAAGGACTCGATGGGCTTCCAGAGTGGACGAAAGCTAACCGTTCGATCGAGAACACAGATATTGTTGCCTGGTACACGCTCGGCTTCCATCACGGGGTTCGTTTGGAAGACTGGCCGATCATGCCGACACTGTGGCATGACTTTCTAATTCGACCGCAGAACTTCCTTGAGAAAAATCCAGTCCTCGCGCTGCCACACCAACCGTAGCTGCGGACAAACTGCACATTGAGGTCAGGATCAATTACAGATAGGGAGTTTGGAGCCATGGAAGAAGTCGAGAAACAAATACCGCGGTGGATCAATGGCATCGAACCTGCCCAAGAGCTTTTGAGTGCGACAGGAGCGCAGATTCTGGAACTCGAGTGCCGCGAGCAGTCTTCGCGACTTCGTGAGTTGATCACCTACTACAGTGAGGACGCAGAGATACGATCGCAGTTGCAGCGCTTTCGCGAACTAGCGCAAAGGGAAGGCCCGGTCCTCTTTATCGGAATGGGGGCTTCCTACTGCTCGGCAGTGAGCGGAGCTATACAGTTGGAGACGCATGGCAGATTGTCCTTCGCTATCGACGCAGGCGAGTGGCTGCACTATGGCATCTCTGTGTGGAATGAAGCTGCGCTTTCGATCTTGCTGACCACTTCAGGCGAGAGTGCAGAGTTGGTGGCGCTATTCAAGAAGGATGAGGGCAAGCCGCTAGGACTGATCTGCAATAACTTCGCCAGCACATGCTGGAACCTTGCTACGAACCGACTCCCGATCCTTGCCGGCCCTGAATATGGGAATGCTACCAAGACTTATATCAACGGGACGGCAGCAGCCATCATTCTCGCTTCAGAGATGCTCCGCAGGCCATGGAAACAAGATGCCGAGCGAGCGCTGGAGGTCTTCTCGGCAAGCCTCGATCGTATCTTCGCTATTCGCGCAGAGCTGCAAAAATTCTGTATGGGCGCGGCAAATATCGAGATCATCGGACGTGGAGCGGCCTATGGGGGCGCGATCATGAGTGCACTCTGCATCCGTGAGATGAGCGGCTTCCGCGCTGCGCCTCACACCGGCGCGGGTTTCAAGCACGGTCCGAACCTCGATGTTGACGGCACGCATGTTGCCATTATCTTTGCCATGGGACGGGCGGCGAACCTGGGTGTAAGACTCGCGACCGAGTGCAACAAGAAGGGCGGGCGCGTGGTGCTCATCTCCGCGGACGACCGTGAGGCAACCAGCCTACTGTTCCCGGTGAGGCTCGATGCCGTTCCGGAGCCGTGGGAGAGCATTACATCGCTGCTGGCGCCGCAGGCGCTGACGCTCGCGATGATCGAAAAAACGGGTTGCAAGCTGCCGCCCCGGTTTCAGTATGGAGCCATGGAACAGTAAGAGCGATATCTTCGCTAATCGGAGAAGAAGTGTTGTCCGAGCCGACAGTTGTTGAACAGACTCACGTAAGACGTGGGTTCCTATGGAGGGTATCTTTTGTTGCCGGTCTTGGCGGCGTCCTCTATGGATACGACATGGGGATCATTGCCTCGGCTCTCATCTTCGTGCGCGAGTCCTTCCAGCTTTCGACGAGGATGCAGGAATGGGTCGTGAGCATCGTGCTGGTAGGCGCAATGCTTGGCGCGATTGTCGGAGGCAGCATTGCTGACCGCACCGGGCGGCGCGCTACCCTGCTGTGGGGTAGCGCCCTGTTTATCGTCGGCTCAGTGATCGCGTTTCTGGCTCTAAATGTGTACGTACTGATTGCGGCGCGTGCATTGTTGGGCCTCGCAATCGGGTTCACCTCAGTGACTGCGCCCGTCTTTGTCTCCGAGCTTTCACCACCACAATCACGCGGGCAACTAATTGGACTCTATCAATTTGCACTGACGGCTGGCATCGCCCTGGCGGATATTTGTGGCTATTGGCTAGCCGGAGGACACACGTGGCACACGATGTTCGGTATTGGAGCAGTACCTGCAGTTCTGTTCTCCCTACTAGTCCTGACTCTGCCGGAAAGCCCGCGCTGGTTATGTGGGCATAACCGCCTCGCAGAGGCAATAGAAGTCCTGAAATCCTACACGGATGAAGCCGGAGCAGCGCTATTTCTACGGGATATCGACGTAGCGCTACGGATAAAGAATGAGCGTCGCTGGAGGGCACTCTGGAGTCCAGCGGTGCGCAGGTCATTGTTTATCGCGGTCGGTTTTACAGTACTTCAACAGGTAACTGGTATCAACACCATCATCTATTATGGTCCTCGAATTTTTGCGCTGGCCGGGATCGCCTCCAACAAGAGCGCCATCCTGGCGACGCTCATTGTTGCTGTGACGAATATGCTGGCAACAATTGGTGCACTGCTCGTGGTGGATCGCCTGGGCCGCAAGCCCCTTTTATATCTCGGCATTGTAGGTATGACTCTTTCGCTGGCCATGCTCTCCTACGCTTTCCACACGCAGGCGCTGGGGCCTTCGCTGGGTAAGGCTGCGACCGTTTGTTTGGTGGCGTATGTTGCCTTCTTCGCCATCAGCATGGGACCGATTGCGTGGATTCTCGTATCAGAAGTTTTTCCGTTGCAGATACGCGCACGCGGCGTAGCAGCAGCCACACTGGGCTCAGGAGCTTCCAATTTTCTGGTTTCGCTCACGTTCCTTTCGCTGATTCAAGCTGTTGGCAATTCGGCGACTTTTGCAATCTATGGCGTGTTCTGTATTGTCACACTGCTCTTTGTACGCTTCGTCGTCCCAGAAACAAAAGGACGAGAACTCGAAAGTATCAGCACTAAACCAAAGGCCGTCGAGCCCTGACGTAGAACGCACAGAAAGAGATTTGATACATGCGTAGTTATACGCCTGGGAAAAGCAAATTATGAAACAAGATCAAACCGAAAATCCAGAGACATCTCACCACGAGACAATTGCACCTTCAGAAGGCTATGTTGTCGGCATTGATATCGGCGGAACGAATCTCCGACTGGCACTTGCAGACATGACAGGCCGGATTCTCGCCAGACAGGTTTCTTCTACCGCAGAGAGTAAGAGCGCGGATGCTGTGATCAGCGACATTCAGCATTGCGTGGACAAACTGATGCGCGAAGCCAGTGTTCCTCGTAGTGAGTTGCGCGCGGTCGCCGCAGCCGCTCCCGGTATTACCGATGTCGGCGCGGGGATTGTGATCGCCACTTCGTATCTGAGGGGGTGGCACGATGTGCCTCTGCAAAACATGCTAGAGTCATCACTTGGCGTTCCGGCAATCGTAGATAACGACGTGAATATGGCGGCCGTCGGCGAGAGATGGACAGGCAGCGGCAAGGGGGTCCGGGACTTTGTCTTTATCGCTATTGGAACCGGCATTGGCGCAGGTGTAGTGCTGAATGGTGCTCCCTTTCGCGGCATGCAATGGGCTGCAGGTGAAATCGGCTATATGCTGGTGCCGGGTGTTTCCAGCGAACCTGCCGGGCCTGGCGCTCCCGGAGCATTGGAAAGCATGATCGGTGGAGAAGGCATCCGTGAAACATGGTTGCATAAATGGTCACCTGAAAAAACTTCACTGCCGCGCGAACTGACAGCGACGATGATCTTCGATGGCGCACATGCTGGTGATCCGCTGGCGCAGGCGATTCTGCATGATTCGGCGCAGATATTGTCTTATGCGATCTACAACATTTCGCTGCTGTTGAACTGCCCGCTCATCGTGCTCGGCGGCGGCGTGGGCACGCATCCTGTCTTTTACGAGGCCACGCAGAGGGCTCTCGAACAACGGAGATCTCACTCGCGGTTGCAGGTAAGCCGCAGCACGCTTGGTGTGGATGCACAGTTGATGGGGGCAATTCGGCTCGCGCTCGATACCGCGCTATCGAGGTCTTCTGTTAGCGCCCCTGTGTAAATCCGTCGGGTAGGCGAAGATGCCTGCTGGTTCCTCTGCCCGTCCAACCTTAGGACGGAACTCTGATGAAGCAGGCGGGCTTCGCTCTCAATTAACCCGTAACTGATTATCATTCCGAACACCGCGAGGCGTAAACAATGGAACATGAGGAACGGCTGCTCCGCGTCCGATGAATGTTACGGACCGATCTTGGTTCCCCATACTCTCTCGGCAAAACAGATTCCGTGCCAGACAACGCATATTATCGGCCTCTCTATTCAGCTTGCCCTGCTGCCCAGAAGATGGCATTATGAAAGATCCGAACGAAAGTCGGGCTCTCAAAGAGATCGGCTCGATGTCCCATAAAGATATAGACGTTGCGAGCTTTGTAGTGCTCGTTTGACCAGATGACCGGATGGTCGCCTCCCATCTTGATAATGCTGTCGGGCTGATAAGTGGATTCATCCACACTGGCCAGCACGCGCACGTTCGGGCGCGGCGACTGGTTCCACGTGTACCATTCCTCATGTTGCACAACGAAGGACGACGGCACACCTTTCATCACCGGATGCTTCGAGTCTTCCACTCGGACAGTCGCCGTCGCGAAGTCAGGGATGTAGCTGGTATAGCGGATGTCTCCCATGAATTTTGAGAACCACGGTGACATGGGATAACCGTCGAAATCACCTAGCAGCGCCGCATGATGAAAGCCGATCCATCCTCCTCTGCCCTCCGAAAGATAACTCTCGATGGCCTTCTGCGCGGTCGGCGTCCACATATAGGGTGGATAATTCAACTGGATGAACAGCTTATACTTTGCCAGAAAAACCTCGTTGATCGGTTCCGTGTTGCCGATGTAGTCGATAGCGAAGTCATTTTCCGCGGCTAGCTTGTCCAGATAGACCTTTGCGGCGGCCACAAACCCTTGATGATCTTTGTTCCCGAGTTCCGCGATCGCAACTGCACGGAACTTTACATGTTGTTTCGGCGCAATAGCCTGAGCCGAGGAGATGCTCGCACTAAAGAGCAGACCGAGAATAGCACTCAACAACTTCCTGGATCTCATTGTTTAATAGACCTCGATTGATAGAAGATTCCGTCAGAAAACAGCAATTCACCAATCACCGCCACACCATGACTGCATGCCCGCCGTTTGGGCATTGACCACTTACTAATGGTTGTTTAATATATTAACCCTAAAGCGTCCAGGGAGTTGATCGCTTTGGGATTTTTTCGTTTTACGACCATGTTTGTGCGGGAATCTCTAAGAAACGGGGAAGCAGATGAAACTTCTGCATTATCTAGCCGTCGTGGGTTTTCTTCTGGGAACCTGCCACGCCCAGCTGCCGGAATACTATCAAACCATCAACCGGGTCACGTGGATCACGCAGAACATTGACGCCATTTTGCCGACATGGCGCGCGCTCGGAATGACCGACATCCATAAGTATCCAAACGTCAAAGCCATTGGAAAAGATCATGGCAAGCCTATGACCATCTACACATGGCAGGTCACCGGGCGCCTCGGCAACCTGACTGTCAACTTCGTTCAACCAGCCGAAGGCCAGCTGAATTCCTATAGTGACTTTCTAGGAACACATAGGGACGGCATTTTCTCTGTCGTGCATGAGGTTCCGACTAGGGAGGCAATGGATCAGGAGATTCAGCGCATGGCAAACTTGGGCGTTAGTGTGCTGCAGCAGGTTACGTCTGAAATCGACCATACACCTGTGACCTATACCTATTTCGACACGGAGCCACAAGGAAAATACGTTCTTGGCCTCGTCTACTGGCCCGGCGGAGCACCCAAGCCTCTGGAGCAGATAACCGTCTCCCATATTGCTCCTGACGTTCGCGATGCGGCCGCAGTTTCCGCCTTCTGGCAGAAACTGGGCTTTCCCGGCTTCGAGCTTGAGCATGCTATGCCACGAGACGATTCACGTTATCGTGGCAAGCCGCTTTCGCTGGCGTTTGATGTGGGCTTCCAGCGGATGGGGTCTATGAGCTATGAATATATCCAGCCACCATCCTCTCCAGCCAATGTTTATGAAGACTTCTTGAAGCTCCACGGCGAAGGCATCCAACACATCGGCATGCTTGTGAACGACCTCCCCAAAGCCACCGCAGTATATGAAAAACTTGGATTTCCTGTGTGGCAGGCCGGAGCATGGGGCGATGTTGGAAAGCCGAATTCAGGCCAATACAACTACATGGACACGGACAAAGTCGGCGGCGTAAGCGTTGAGTTGATTCACGCTTACTAGTACCAAGCCGACTTTCCCCACCCATGGCATCTGCCCTCATAGATATGTCTTTATTTGGGCTAGGAGGGCAGATGTTCCTCAACTATGCTTGCGTCATTCGTGAAACCCACGGGCCTGCGTCTTGACGCCTATGCTGGAGCGCAGATCGTACCCGCTTAATCATCTACTCAAGCATTTTCGACCATAAAGTTCTCAGACATGGCCGATTCCGCGCTTGCTCATCCGTCACGAGAACTCCTTGCGGAAGGAGAGAAACGCGCTAGAGAAACCGAGAATTTCTGGGACTAGGCCAGGCTCCATAGAAAATGCGCCCGTATTTTTCTCCGAGAGAAGCAGTGGCATTTCAACTCGCCAATACCGAACCCCAGCTATTCCAATTAAAACAATGGTTTGTGACACAGAGATCTGTCACCAGGTCCAAAAGTGATTTGAAAAACCTTTCGCAATCTTTATTAAATATATTTACAAAGTAACTTCATAGTGGCTAAAATCACGCGCATAGCAAAAAAGCGCTCGAGCCGTTCAGTAATACTTTGAGGCGGCACAAGAAAGGAACGAGGCAGACAGTCAAGTTCACAGGCCCAACGGCCAGCACGATCATGCATTGAGGTTATCCGGGCCCTGAAAATCAATTGAGAGGAGTTTTCTTCATGAAAAGAGTGA
>JAATGG010000188.1 GCA_015654835.1 Terriglobales bacterium | reverse complement strand
GGGCATCAACTGCCCTATACCGCGCAGTACAACCAGGCCACGCATAGCGTGCAGGCCCTGTTGCCGGACGGCAACTATTCGCTGCTGGTAACGGCGGCGTCGACTCGGCCAGCGTCCAGAATGAGCGGCTTTCCGCTGGCAACGGAAAATGGATCGGGCCTGGGAATGGGGTTGGGGACCGGAGCGTTCACGGGGGCGGTCGATTTCTCCGTCGCGGGCCATGCGCTGGCGAACCTGCGAGTTCCGCTGCTTGCGCCGGCGAACAATACGATCCAGGTGACGGTGCTGCGAACCGGAGCAGCCGCATCGCGCGCGGCTACGGGCACTGGCACGCCGAGCGGAGACGGCACCGTGTTTGTGGCGCTGAGCCAAGCCGGCGGATGGATGGCGGACGGGGTGATGAGCGCCTATGCGCAGGGATTCGCGCCGGGGCAGTTGAACCCGTCGAATGCGCTGCCGGGCTCCTACTGGGTCCACACACGCATTGCGCAGCGGGGACTTTGCACGGACTCGTTCACCTCGGGCGGCGTCAACCTGGCGCGTGAACCGCTGGTGCTGGGAGCCGGCGGCACGACGGCTCCGCTGGAACTGCGCTTGCGGGACGATTGCGCGACGCTGACTCTTGCCCTGCCGGCGTCGCTGGCCATGCTGGCGGTGGGCGAGGAGACCTATTACACCGTCTACGTGGTGCCCGACTTCGATACCACGGACGACGCGGAGCCTATCACCATGCGGCCTTCTTCCGGCACCTCGTTCACCGTGGCGGGGCTGACGCCGGGCAATTACCACGTCTACGCATTCGACACGCCGGTACGGCTGGATTATCGCAATGCCGCGGTGCTGGCGGCGCTTCCCTCCCCCGGGCAGGCCATTACGCTCGATCCGGGAGGCACGGCCGATCTTGTGCTGGAGGTGGCCGGACACTGATGACCTATCTCTCTCAATGGAATGTGCCTCAACGGGACGCGGAGCAAAAGAGCAGGCGCGGCGGCTTTTCGGGTTTCCATTCGGGTTCCCGAAAGACCGGTTCGGTGGGGATTGCGGCGGGGATTGCGCTGCTGCTGGCCCTCGCGGCTTTGCCGGCTCTGCCGCAGACCAGGCAGCGGGCGGCAACGGCTGTCGAAGGCTCCTACCGCGTAGCCGGAAAGGTTGTGAACGCGGCGACGGGCGAGCCGTTGCGCCATGTGACCATCGCCGCGCTGACAGCGGCAGACAGCCTCACCGTGGAGTCGGCGCAGTCGGACGAGGAGGGCCATTTCGCTCTCGACCGGCTGGCGGCGGGCAAGTACCAGTTGACGGCATCGAAGCGGGGCTTTCGCACGGCTTTTTATAACGAGCATGGCGACTTCAGCACGGCCATTGTGGCCGGCGAAGATCAGGATACCGGGGACCTGACGTTTCGCCTGACGCCCGGGGCGGTGTTGCGGGGAGCGGTGACGGCCGACGGCGGCGATCCGGTGGCCGGGGCCAGCGTCATGCTGTTCCAGAGGCCGCGCCATGCGCTGCAGGGCACGCGCATCTCCCAGGTGGACACCACCATCACCGACGACACCGGCGCTTACGAGTTCAACAACCTGGCGGCAGGCGAATACCTGCTGGCAGTCAAAGCCGATCCCTGGTACGCGCTGCATCATGCGTCCCCAAGTATGGCGCGGGCAGGCGGCGGCGCGGACCTCGACGTGGCCTATCCGGTCACGTATTTCGATTCGACGACGGAGGAGGCTTCGGCCGCCCCTATCGTGCTTGCGGGGGGCAGCCGCGAGCAGGCCGATCTCTATCTGCACGCGGTTCCCGCCTTGCGCCTGCGGATTCCTTCCCCCTCTGCGCGGACCACGGCGAGTCCGGACCTGAAGCTGTCGATCTTCGGCACCCAAATCTCCGGAGAAGCTGCAGCGATTCCGGGCGCGGGCATGTTCGAATTCGAAGGCCTGGCTCCCGGTCATTATGAGCTGGCGCTGGGCGATCCGCCGCGGATTGTCGGCCTCGATGCGACGGCCAACCTGCAGGTGGACGCGAATGCCGGCACGCCCACGGCGCCGCTGACGGGCACGCTGCGCACGGCGGCGGGCGTCCTGGTGCAGGAAGATGTCGGCCTGACTCTCGAACCCCTCGGAGACGGGAACGGGGCGCACGGCCAAAGCCAGTTGCAGGCCACCGCGCACGGGGGGCGGTTCCGGTTCGATGCCGTGCCGCCGGGGTCGTGGGCACTCTGGGCCGACAACTCCGGCCAAATGCTTCCGATTCTTTCGATTGGCGAAGGCGGCGCCCCGCATCCCGGCAATTCGGTGGCGACGGGCGACCGGGCGCTGACGATTGCGGTTGCCGTCAGCCAGGGGGATACGCGCATCGAGGGCTTTGCCCGCAGAGACGGCAAGGGGGTCGCGGGCGCGATGGTGGTGCTGGTTCCAAAGGACCCGGCCAGCTACCATGCCCTGCTGCGGCGAGACCAGTCGGACTCGGACGGCAGCTTCGGCCTGCGCGATGTGGCTCCGGGCCCTTATGTCGTCGTCGCCATCGAAGACGGGTGGGAACTGGATTGGGAGCGTCCCGAAGTGCTTGCCCGCTATCTTCCGCACGGCATAGCCGTCACAGTATCAGACAGATCGGCCAGCGTGGTTCGCCTGTCCGGGCCGGTGCCGGTGCAATCGCGTTGACGGCGCCGCATGGGGGACGAATTCGTATGGGCAGGGCAGGAGTTCTGCAATCGGACTTCATTGAATTGGGGTCGAGAGGATAGTCTATGAGGGTACCGAATCACAGTCGCGGCGCCCGTTGTACGAAAGCCGGGGATGCTGTGTCCCGGCCCGTTCCGCTGAAGGCCGCTTTAGGCTGATGGTCGCGTCGATTTAAGGGTTTTGGCCGGGGTCATTGGCCATGGGTCAGGTCATGGGTCCAGGTTTGTGAGTCAGGCAGCCTGACTAGGCCCGGCAGCGTATCCATTGCACGATTGTGAGTGCATGATATTGAGGAGAGTCTCAAGTTGAAGACGAAGTTGTTGCTTTCGATTTTGGCCGTGGTTCCGGCCGTGCTACTGCCCCTGGCGGCTTCAAGCCAGATTGCCCCAGAGCGTGAAAAGCCCGTCGCCGGACAGACCGAACCCGCCTACAAATATGAGGCGTTCGTCGGTTACGGCTACACCAGCATTAACCAGGTGAACCAGTCCCGCTATGGATTGCAGGGTGTCAACCTCTCCATCATGCGCGACTGGGGCAAGTATTTCGGCATCAAGGCAGACGGCGCGTTTTACCAGTGGGCCACCAACACCGGCAACCCCGGCAAGCCCTCGGTGGACCTGGTCCTGTTTGGACCGGAGGCACATGCCCCGCTCTATGGACACATCAGCGGGTTCGTCCACGGGCTGCTGGGCGGCGCCCACACCGGCGGCGAGCAGATTCAGCCCAAGGTGTCGTTTGCAGGCGGTATCGGCGCCGGCATGGAATATAGCGTGACGCGGAAGATTGCCATTCGCGCCTCGGGCGACGACATCGCCTCGTCGTTTACGCTCTCTCCGTATCAGAGGGGAGACTCGCCGCACGAACGCTGGAACTCGCGCGCCACCATCGGCGTGGTCTACAAGTTCTAGGGCATTTTCGAGTCAGATCGAAAACGCTTTAAGGGAAGACGGCGGCGGATCGCATACGCCCTTCAGATTGCCGACAAACCTCAAGGGATCCGTCAACAAGGGCGTGCGCAGATCGCGTACGCCCTTGTTGTTTCTGTGGCTTGTTGTTTCTGGGGCCGGGAAATTGGCGTGGACCTGACCGGCGCGCGAACCGCCCAGGCGATTGCCGCACGCCCGGTCTTCCCTACCCTTCCTCGGCTTCTCGCAGCTTGGCAATCACGGTGAAGTCTTCGAGAGTGGTGGTGTCGCCCTTGATCTCGCCGTGGGTGGCCAGATCGCGCAACAGGCGGCGCATGATCTTGCCGGAGCGGGTTTTGGGCAGTCCTTCGGTAAAACGAATGTCGTCGGGCCGGGCCAGCGAGCCAATCTCTTTCGATACCCACTTTCTCAACTCATCTTTCAGAGCTTCGGTGGGCTCGTTGCCGCTTTCGAGCGAAACGAAGGCGGCAATGGCCTGCCCCTTGAGGGCGTCGGGACGGCCGACTACGGCGGCCTCGGCAACCTTGGGGTGCGCCACCAGGGCCGACTCCACTTCCATGGTGCCCAGGCGGTGGCCGCTCACGTTGATGACGTCATCGACGCGGCCCATAAGCCAGAAATAGCCATCGGCGTCCATGCGGGCGCCATCGCCGGTGAAGTAGCAGCCCGGCACATCGGACCAGTATGTCTGCCGGTAGCGCTCCGGGTCGCCATAGACGGTGCGGGCCATGGAAGGCCAGGGCTTGCGGATGACCAGCAGGCCACCACTGCCGGCGGGAACCGGTTCGCCTTCTTTGGTGACGACCTCGGGCTGAATGCCGAAAAAGGGGCGCGTGGCCGAACCGGGCTTGGCGGCCACGGCACCGGGAACGGGCGCGATCATGATGGCGCCGGTCTCCGTCTGCCACCACGTATCCACGATGGGACAGCGGTTGTGACCGATCTTCTCGCGATACCACATCCAGGCCTCGGGATTGATGGGCTCGCCGACCGTGCCCAGCAGGCGCAGAGAGTCGAGACTGTGCTTTTCAACGTATTCATCGCCCCATTTGATAAAGGCGCGGATGGCTGTCGGCGCGGTATAGAAGACGGTGACGCGGTGGTCGTCGATGATCTTCCAGAAGCGGGAGAAATCGGGCCAGTTGGGCGCGCCTTCATACATCAGCACCGTGGCCCCGTTCTGCAGCGGCCCATAGACCACGTACGAGTGGCCGGTGACCCAGCCGATATCAGCCGTGCACCAGTAAATATCGTCGTCGCGCAGATCGAAGATGTACTTCGTGGTCAGGTAAGTTCCCACCGAGTAGCCGCCGGTGGTGTGCACCAGCCCTTTCGGCTTGCCGGTGGTGCCGGAGGTGTAAAGGATGTAGAGCGGGTCTTCGGAATCCAGAGGCTCGGCGGGGCACTGGGGCGCAGCCTTGGCGACCAGATCGTGCCACCAGTGATCGCGTCCCTCGACCATGACGACCGGGCTGCCGCTGCGGCGATAAACCACCACATGCTTCACGGTAGGGCAGACGGCCAGGGCCTCATCCACCGTACGCTTGAGCTGGATTTCGGTGCCGCGGCGATAGCTGGTGTCCTGGGTGAGGATGGCCACACAGGAGGCATCGTTGACGCGGTCGGCAATGGCGGTGGCGGCAAATCCCCCGAAGATGACGGAGTGGACGGCACCAATGCGGGCGCAGGCCAGCAGGGCGATTGCCAGTTCCGGAGTCATGCCCATGTAGACGGCCACGCGGTCGCCCTTGCGGATGCCCAAATCCTTGAGAGCATTGGCGAATTTCTGCACCTCGACGTGCAGTTCGGCGAAGGTCAGCCGGCGCACCTCGCCCGGCTCGCCCTCCCAGATAATGGCCGCTTTGTCATGGCGCGAGCCCAGGGCGTGGCGGTCCACGCAGTTGTAGCTGAGATTGAGCTTTCCTCCTACAAACCACTTGGCCCAGGGCAGATTCCACTCCAGAACCTTGTCCCAGGGCTTGAACCAGTGCAACTCCGCTGCCGCGCGGGCCCAGAAACCTTCCGGATCATCGATGGACTGCTTGTAGAGGGCCTCGTATTGCTCAAGACTCTGGATGTGAGCTTTGGCACTGAATTCCGGCGTCGGGGGAAAGACGCGCAGTTCGCGCAGTGTGGAATCCAGATCCTGACTGACGACGGAAGGGACGGGGGTGGAAGACATCGAAAAGTCCTTTGAGGAAGAGATCAACGCGGGCAACCGGGGACGCTCGGCGAAGCTACCGTGTGGGACACACTTTAACGAGCCGGGGCTACCCCCTGCAAGTGACCGGCGAATAAGTTTCGTAGAATTCACCGGAAAGCCGGCTTCGGCGGGCAGAGAGACAGCGATCCCGTCCCGATATAAACCAAGCGGAACAAGCTGGCAAAGGAGTCCAGACAGCGGCGGGGCTGGAGGACCCGAAAGGCCCGCCGCTGCACATTTGGGATGCGCAACTCCGAGCCTTGGAGATACCTGTCTTGCATCGGTAGCCGCGAGCGCTAATCGGTAGCCGCAGGCGCTAATCGGAAGCCGCGGGCTGAATCGGGAGCTGCGGGCGCTCAGGCCCGGTAGCGTTTCTGGTGCCAGATCCAGGCGGTGCGGATAATGTCATCGAGCTGGGTGTAGCGGGGCTTCCAACCCAGTTCGCGAATAGCCTTCTCGGAGCTGGCGACCAGGACGGCCGGATCGCCGGAACGGCGGGGATGGGTCTCGGCGGGGATGGGATGGCCGGTAACGCGGCGGGCCGACTCGATGACTTCGCGGACGCTGAATCCCTGGCCGTTGCCGAGATTGAAGATCAGCTTGTCGTGCGTTTCAAGCGACTTGAGCGCCAGAAGATGGGCGTCGGCCAGATCGGAAACGTGGATGTAGTCGCGAATGCAGGTGCCATCGGGAGTTGCGTAATCGTCTCCGTAGATGCGGATGGATTTGCGGCGGCCCAGGGCCACGTCGAGCACCAGCGGAATCAGGTGGGACTCGGGATCGTGGGCTTCGCCGCGGGTGACGCCGTCCGGGCCTTCGGGGGCTCCGGCCACGTTGAAATAGCGGAGCGAGGCATAATGCAGGCCGTGAATCCGGTTGAACCAGCCCAGCATGTGTTCCACCAGCAGCTTGGACTCGCCATAGGCGTTGGTGGGCAGCAGGCGCGCGTTTTCCCGGATCGGCACGGTCTCCGGTTCGCCGTAAACCGCAGCGGTGGAAGAAAACACGAGACGCCGCGGGCCATGGGCCAGGACCGCCTCCAGCAGGGCGAGCGTGGAAGCGGTGTTGTTGCGGAAAAAGGCTTCGGGATGGACCATGGATTCGCCGGCCTCGATGAGGGCGGCGAAATGGAGGACGCCGTCGAAGGGGTGGCCGCTTCGGGCGGCCGAAATGAAAAGGTTTTCAAGAGCGGGCCGGTCAGCCAACTCCCCTTCCACAAATTCCACCCCGGAAGGCAGCAAATCCCGCCGCCCGTGGCTCAGGTTGTCGTAAACGACCGCCTCATTTCCCGTTTTTGCAAGTAGACCCGCTACCGTTCCGCCGATGTACCCCGCGCCGCCAGTCACCAATACTTTCACGAAATCCCCTACCTTTCCCGAGCACTTTGGTTTACGCTAAAGTCTAATACACAGGGCAGAGTTTGGAGTTTCGTCCTGAGGGGACGACTCACGCTTTAGACCGCCGTACGGGCGGCTGCCGTTCTTTTCGCCGTGTTTTTCCCAATCACTGCGAACCCAGGAGGATAGCTGCCGGCACCCGATTACACCGGGCGGATCTACGTACTTCCCCTTTCAGCATCCTTTTATGGAATTTTAAAACTTTTCGATTATGGCCTTGAACGTGAAATCGGAGTCCCTGAATGTCCGTAATCTTTACGGAAGAAACCCAATCTCCGGCGACGACCCACAGTAAGATTCGGCGAGAGTACGGCAGCAACCGTCTATCCAGGCGAACCGGAGTCATAGAGACTATAGATATGCGCCTTCATCCCATCGGGCTTCTCCCGGGGCAATCTCAATCGGGTTTGGCAGTGGTACGCAGCGGTACGAACCACCGTCGAGCCAGGCCCGTCCGGCAGCACACGCGTAGAACGGTTTTGTGTTTGCAGGCAGATACATGGTTCGCAGCGGCATCCAACCTTAAAGAAACGATGAGCACCGGCACGCCTTTGCGCGCCGCACGGCTCTTGAGAGTCTGCTTCAGGACTGAAGACAGGATGCTGCGGCACCCCGACAGCCGCAAACGAGGACTGAAAACATGCCGGTAAAAACTTATCCGACACGGACTAATCCAGCACGGACTAACTTTGGCTTGCTTCCCGAACCGGAGGGCCGGTCCGGGTCGTTCATTACGAGTGTTGCGATCAATTTGGTCATTCTGGTCTTAGTGCTGGTCGTTGGACTGACAGCCAAGCACAACATCGAACAGCACAAGTACGAACAGACGGAACTCATTTTTCCCACGCCCCCGCCGCCGGCGCCAAAGATCAAGATGCCTCCCCTGCCCAAGCTGGCCCCGCCGCCGGAGATGAAGGTGGAGCCGCCCAAGATCGCCCTGCCCAGGCCGGAGCCGAAACCCGACCTGAAGCCGGTGCAGATGGAAGCGAAGGTCAACGTGCCCGTGGTCAAGTCAGTGAAGCCGGCGATCGTGCTGGCTCCGCAACCCAAAGCTGCCCTGGCTGCCGCCGCGCCGGCACAGGTTCAGCAGGCCAAGCCCTCGACCGCCCCGGTGCACCTGGGACAGACGTTTGGGGTGACGCCGAACCCCAGCGCCACGCGGCCGGCTACCATTGCGGCCCTGGGCAATCCCTATGGCGGCCAGCAAGGCCCGTCCGCAGCGCCCCGGGGCGTGGTGGGATCAACCGGCATCGGCAATGGAACGCGGTCCGGCTCGAATGCCGGCACCGTGGGCAAGGTCGCTTCGGTAGGAATGCCGGGCACTGCGGGCACAACGAACGCTTATGGCGGCGGCAAAGTGGCTTCCACAGGTATTCCGGCGATGACCAAGGTTGCGGCGGCGGCACCGAAGGCCTCTGCGGAGCCTGCTTCCAGCAATCTCGAAGTCCTGTCGAAGCCGGCGGTGCAATATACCAGCGAAGCCAGGCAGCTTCGCGTGCAGGGCGACGTGATTCTGCGCGTTACTTTCACGGCGTCCGGCCAGGTAGCGGTGCTGAGCGTGGTGCACGGGCTGGGCCACGGACTGGATGAGGAAGCACGGCGTGTCGCGCAGCAAATACGCTTTCGCCCGGCGAAGCGCAATGGCCAGGCAGTGGATCTGACGACCAATATCACCATCACGTTTCAATTGGCGTAGGATCAAAATTGCCTGATTTAACAGAATAATCTCCACACTCAGCCACGCGACGGACCCACGATGCGCGCCGGCAGAGAAAGACAAGAAGAAGATACCCTAGGAGTTTTGCCATGATATCTCGGAAGATTTCCCTTACCTTCCTGATGATTGCCCTGGGTGCTGCCTGCGCGTACGCCAAGAAAGAACCCAAGTACGAGCAGGTGCACCAACTCACGCCCGAGCAGGCAGCGCTGGTCGATAAGGCGATTGCGCAAGAGAAGGTGCTGATCAAGAACATTCAACAGCACACTCCCCTGGTGGAGACCTATATTCAGGACACGCGGCCTGACGTAAAGCTGTATCAGGTTCCGGTGGAAGACCAATATATGCTGAGCCGCGTGGACTTCGGGAAGGGCTTTTTCGACAAGTCCTACGAACCTCGGTCCGCAAACAAGCGCGGCTTTTTCAAGGGCTCGTTCGCGGCCATAAGCGGATTGTCGAAGGCACTCGGACTCGAAAAATTCACTTACAACTCCAACGGCTTTATGGAAATGATGTTCGTGGACCCCACCGGCTTCGACGCCCAGCATTATGTTTTCAGCTATGTGCGACGCGAATTTCTGGGCTCGGTCCGCACCTGGGTCTACGACGTGCATCCCAAGGTTCCGGGCATGGGGCGTTTCTTCGGCCGCATCTGGGTCGAGGATGAGGGCGGCAACATTGTCCGCTTCAACGGCACCTATACCGGCCCCAAACACGAAGACTCGTCGAAATATTATTTCCACTTCGATAGCTGGCGCATGAACCTGCAGCCGGATGTGTGGCTGCCGGTAGCCGTCTATGTCGAAGAGTCGCAGAGGGTGGAAGGCGAGAAGTCGGTCGGCCTGAAGGCCCAAACCCACTTCTGGGGCTATTCCCTCAAACTGCCCACGCGGGACGCGGAAAACGTCAGCGTGAAGGTAGACGACGCGGTGGACAGGAGCGAAGACTCGCAGGATGTGAGCCCGCTGCAGGCCCAGCGCATGTGGATTACCCAGGCGGAGAACAACGTGATCGACCGCCTCGTCGAGGCCGGTCTGGTTGCGCCGCTGAACCCGAACGGGTATGAGACGCAGGTGCTGGACCAGATCGTGGTCAACCTGTCGGTGCCGAACAACCTGGTCTTTCCCGACCCGGTTCACTGCCGCATCCTGCTGACCACGACCATTGAGACGACCACGGTCGGCAACACGATTCTCATCAGCAAGGGGCTCATCGATGCCCTGCCCAATGAGGAGTCGATTGCCTCGGTGGTCGCGATGGAACTGGCGCACATTGCGCTCGGCCACCATGTGGACACCCGCTACGCCTTCAACGACCGCCTGATGTTCCCCGACGAATCCAGCTTTCAGCGCATCGATATGTACCACACGGACCATGACGACGCCGATGCCGCCAAGAGGGCACAGGACTACCTGCAGGCTTCGATGTACAAGGACAAGATGTCGAGCGCGGGCCTGTTCTGGGCGCAGTTGGCAGACCGCGGCAAGGTGCTGAAGGCTCTGAATACCCCGAAGCTGGGCGACTCGCTGCTCAAGGCCGATGGAACGCCGTGGATGGCCGATCTGGCGCACAGCGCACCCAAGCTCAACTGGGACGATCTGGCGCAGATCCCCGCTCTTCCGCTGGGAAGCTGGCTCAAGACCGATCCCTGGGACGACAAGGTCCACATGATGACGGCAAAGCGTTATGCCCCGATGAATGCGCGGGACAAGATGCCGCTGGAGGTTACGCCGATCTACTTCAAGCTGCAGCGCTATGACGTGGCCAATGCCGCTCCGCCTGCTGCGCCTGCCGCTGCCCCCGCCGCCGAGCCTGCTCCGGGCGGCGAACCGGCACAGCCACCGGCCGGCGACGCCGCTGCGCCACAGCCCACGGCTACCACGCCAAATACTCCCCAGTAGCCAATTCGCGAGATTCCTGCATTCTAAAATGCGCTGTGAACGCATCCTAGAATGCAGGGGCCTCCACACTGAACCCCGCGGGGTTTCAAATTCTCTCGGACTGGACGTGATTTGCGCCAATGAGACGATTGGTCTTTGTTTTGTTCTGTATCGTGCTTGCCGCCGGAGCCATTTCAGCCCGTGCCCAAGTTCTACCTTCCGCTGAGAGGCGAAAACTCACCATTACCGTGGGCGGCGAGGGATCGGTCTTTCAACCCGATTTCGCGGGTAACTGGACTCCGCTTCAAGATCCCATCGCAGAATCCAGCGATTATCCGCTGATAGGCATCGGAGCTTACGTGGACGCCAAGTTCACCCGCTGGGTTCAAATCGAGGCCGAGGGGCGCTGGCTGCGCTTCAACCAGGCGTATAACATCCACCAGGATACGTACCTGATTGGGCCGCGCGTGCCGGTATATCAGTTCAAGAACTCCACACTCTATGGCAAGGTCCTGATCGGCTATGGGAAGATGACCTTTGACCCCGATGGAAGCCACGGCAATTTCACCGATGTCGCTTTCGGTGGAGGAATGGACGTCCGGCTGACCCGGAAAATCTCGCTTCGGGCCTTCGATTTCGAGTATCAGGATTGGCCGAAGTGGGGAAATAGCTCGCTGCATCCCTACGGAGGCAGTGTGGGCATCGGCTACCGCGTGTTCTAGACGCGTCTCCGGGCTCACGTCGCCCATTCCCTGTAGCAGCGCAACCGGAACTACAGGCAAGGCGAACGCACGGAATGTCCCGCGAAACTGCGGCATTCCGTGCAGAAATCTCTTCCCCTCATCGACGCAGCCAGCCGATCCCCTCTTCCAGCTTCCTTCCTCTTCATCGGCGGTCACCGCTCTTCCGTCTTTGCCTCCCGGTGGCTGGACACCGTTTTGACCGCAGAGAAGAACGAAGGGGAGTCCCACTCTTTGATTCGGAGGGAAAGCAAGAAGGCCACCCCGCGAGGAGTGACCTTCTTGGTGATACGAGGGCTGTTGGGTTATGCCGGTGAGGGCGATCCTTCGGGGAAGCTGGGTCCGCCGCCACGAGTCTCGGGCTTGAGAACCTGCTGCACGCTGCCGCCGCCGGTATCGCTGGGCGATGCGAGGATGGAGCGGATCGGCGGCAGTTCCTGGCCTTCGATCAGCATTCTCACTTCCTCGGCATCGATGGTTTCGCGCTCAAGCAGGGCTGCCGCGATACGATGCATCGGGTCCTGATTGGCCTCGATGATCGTATGCGCCGACTGGTAGGCTTCATCGATCAGGCGGCGGACTTCCAGATCGATCTGCCGTGCCGTCTCCTCGCTGAAGTCGCGGTGCTGGGCAATCTCGCGGCCCAGGAAAATCTGCTCTTCCTTCTTGCCGAAGGTCAGCGGACCGAGACGGCTCATGCCGTATTCACAAACCATGCGGCGAGCCAGATCGGTTGCGGTTTCGATGTCGCTGCCCGCGCCGGTAGACATCTGGTTGAGGAAGACCTCCTCGGCCACACGGCCGCCGTAGGCGGTCGCCAACCGGGTCTCAAGATATTCCCGCGTGTAGTTGTGGCGGTCGTCGGGCAGATAGATGGTGACGCCCAGCGCCATGCCGCGGGGAATGATGGTGACCTTGTGGATGGGATCGGAGTGCTCACGCAGGAACGACACCAGCGCGTGGCCGGCCTCGTGATACGCAGTCACACGCTTCTCCTCGTCGGTGAGCAGCATGGACTTACGCTCGGCACCCATGAGCACCTTGTCCTTGGCCAATTCGAAGTCGTACATGGTGACTTGCTTGCGGTTGAGACGGGCACCGTTGAGCGCGGCCTCGTTGACCATATTGGCCAGGTCCGCACCGCTGAAGCCCGGTGTTCCACGAGCCAGCACATTCAGATTCACGTCGTCGGAGACGGGAACCTTCTTTACGTGTACGCGAAGCACTTCTTCGCGGCCGCGCACATCGGGCAGACCCACCACCACGCGGCGGTCGAAACGGCCGGGCCGAAGCAGCGCAGGGTCAAGCACATCGGGGCGGTTGGTGGCGGCAACCAAAATCACGCCGTCGTTGGATTCGAAGCCATCCATCTCGACGAGCAACTGATTGAGCGTCTGTTCGCGCTCGTCGTGCCCACCGCCGAGACCGGCGCCGCGATGGCGGCCGACCGCGTCGATTTCATCGATAAAGATGATGCAGGGAGCATTCTTTTTGCCCTGTTCGAACAGGTCGCGAACACGGCTGGCACCTACACCGACAAACATCTCTACAAAATCCGAACCGGAGATGGAGAAGAACGGCACGTTCGCCTCGCCGGCCACAGCACGCGCCAGCAGGGTCTTGCCGGTTCCCGGAGGTCCGACGAGCAGCACACCCTTGGGAATACGTCCGCCGAGCTTCTGGAACTTCTGCGGCTCGCGCAGATACTCGATGATCTCTTTCAGTTCTTCCTTGGCTTCATCGACGCCGGCCACATCCTTGAAAGTGACCTTTTTCTGCTGCATCGAAAGCAGGCGCGCGCGGCTCTTGCCGAAGGACAAAGCCTTGTTGCCGCCCGACTGCATCTGCCGCAGCATGAAGAACCAGATAGCGCCCAGCAGCACGAACGGGCCGACATTGAACAGGATCGGCAGCAGAATATTGTTCTGCGGGTCCTTCATGACGAAGGAAACCTTGGCTGCATGCAGGTCGTGGATCAAGGTGTCGGTGCTCTGGGGAATCGTGGTGTGGAACTGATCCTTGGGGTTGGCCTTCAAATGGCCATGGAGTTCCGTACCCTGGATCGCGACATCCTGCACCTGTCCCGCTTCGATCTTGTCGAGCAGATCCGAATAGGGAACCTCTGCGTCCTTGCCCATGCTTGTGCTCTTCTGCACCACGCCCCAAAGAAGCATGAGACAGATGAGGATAAAGACCCAGAACATGATCGTCTTAACGGTCGAATTCACCAGGATTCCTCTTTTCCCGGCGGGGGGAGAAGCCGCTGAGGGACCTTCCAGCACCGCCTACATCATCTTTAGACGCCGGTACACCCCTTAGAGTGGCAGAAAGTGCAGGGCGCTCGAACGGGATACACGACTAGCTTTCCGCCCGGATGAGCAGTAACGTCGATTGTACTCCCAAGGCTGCAAAACGGGTAGAGCAAACCGGCTGAAGCCGAGGACGGGTGCTACGGGCATGAAACCTCATTTTTTCTCCTGTTCCAGCTTCCGGATGGCCTGCCGAAAGGGTGCCCGGGGCGCCCCGTCCGGACTGCTGTCGAGGCTGTCGTTCATAAAGAATGGCTCGACGGTCAGGCCGGGCTCCGGCTCCAACTCGGCGCCGCGCATCCAGATAATCCGGCCCTCCAGTTCGAGCACCGGCCAGAGTGCGCGGTCGGTTCCCGTAACTTTCAGCCGCTCAAGCACTTCCTTCACTTTGCGCGGGCTGCCGGAGTAGCGGAGCCTGACCCGGTCGCCGGGTTTCCAATTGCGCAGCAGGGCGGTTCGCGGCGCAGAGGAATGCGCGCTTTCCCGTGCCGGAGAAGCGGCATTTGCCTTGATGCGAAGGCGCAGGCCGAACGCCGGTGCGGTCGTTTCGCCGGGAATCGCCACAACGTAGTCGGAAACGGCCTCGGTGGCGCTCTCCGCGCTTGCAGAAAGTGGCATTCTCTCCAAACGCAGTTCTCGGGGAGTTCGCTCGGCGCGCAGCCCCTGGGCCAACTCGCATTTTTGGCCCGCCCTGCCGGTCAGCGCCAGAGCGCGCAGGGCTTCGGTCGAAGAAAAGTCTGGCGCAGCCCCCAGTTGCTCCGCCGCGTAACGCAAAAGACGCCGCTGCAATGCCGGAGCCAGAGCGGCCAGACGGGTCACATCGAGGGCAAGGCCGTCGCCGGAGGCACGGCCACCTCCGCGCACGGGACGGCCCGGCAACAACAGAGACGGGGCCAGACGGGCGAGTTCGGCCTGCCACCAGGATTCTTCGTCCCGCGCCAACTCCGCCATGTGCATCAGGTGTTCCCGGAGGCGAGGATTCCAATCTTCCAACTGCGGCAGCAGTTCGTGGCGGATGCGGTTGCGGGTAAAGGTCAGGTGGCGATTTGAAGAGTCCTCGCGCCAGCCCTGCCCCAGCGAATAGAGATAGGTCTCAATTTCAGCGCGGCTGGTGCCGAGCAGCGGGCGCAGAATGCGGCCCTCGGGAAATTCCACGGCGGGATGAATGCCGGAGAGCCCTTCGGTCCAGGCGCCGCGCAGGAATTTGGCGAGCACGGTTTCGGCCTGATCGTCGAGGGTGTGCGCGGTGGCAACAGCTTCCACCTCGCCCGAAGCCATCAGTTCACGGAACCAGCCATAACGCAGGCGGCGAGCCGCTTCTTCAATCGACTCAGCGGCTTTGTCATTGGCCGTGTCGAAGTCCCCCGATTTGGGGCGGGCCTGGGCTTCGGCGGCAATATCGACGCGGGCTTCGTGAAAGGGCAGGCCCAGTTCTTCGGCCAGAGCGCGGGCGAAGGCCAGATCGGCGTCGGCCTCGGTGCCGCGAAGTCCATGGTGGAGGTGGGCAGCGTGGAGCACCAGGCCCAGTTCCCTGCTGCGCTCCGCAAGGGCACGGGTCAGGGCAACGGAGTCCGCGCCGCCGGAAAGACCCACGGCCAGGCGAAGCCCAGGCTTGAGCAGAGTGGTATCGATCGAAAGAAGGGCGCGCATCAGAGTGATGATACGGCGTTTCGGCCACGCTCTCCGAATCCAGAACCCACTCACAACCGCGCAAAGCCCCCGCCGTTGTATACTCCACCAGTTATGCAGGTATTTGCGATTTTTCCCGCTGCGGGCCTGGGAACACGTATGGCCGGGCCGCAGCCGAAACAATTTCTTGCGCTCAACGGGATTCCGATCCTTATTCATTCGTTGCGCGCGTTTGCGGCCGTAGAGCGGGTCACCGCGATCTATGTAGCCGTGCGCAAGAGCGAAGTAGAACGCGTCGAGGCCCAGATCGCCGAGTATGGCTTTGCCGACCGGGTGCGTGTGGTGGAGGGTGGAGAGAACCGGCAGGAGTCGGTGGCCCATGCGCTGGCCGCCCTGCCCGCCGGACCGGACGACATCGTGCTGGTGCATGACGCGGTGCGTCCGCTGATCGATGCAGCCACCATCGACCGCACCATTGACGCAGTTGTGCAGCATGGAGCGGCCATTGTGGGGCTGCCGGCGGTGGACACCATCAAGCAGGTGGAGCGAACAGCCCATGGCGCGTTGATCACCTCGACCATTCCACGCGAGTTCGTGGTGCTGGCGCAGACGCCGCAGGGTTTTCGCTACGGGCTGCTGCGAAACGCCTTCGCCGAAGCCACGGCGGACGGCTTTGTGGGGACCGACGAGGCGTCTCTTGTGGAGCGCGCCGGCCAGCCGGTGGCGGTCGTACCGGGCTCTCAGGTTAATCTGAAGATCACACAGCCGGGCGATCTGGAACTGGCGGAGTTTTATCTGCGCCAGCGCGCCCGCTGACCCGGTCCGACGAGCGATTGAAGGCTCGCGGCTACATTGCATCTTCAGGACAGGCACAGAGACCATGGAAACACGGATCGGATTTGGTTGGGACTCACACGCATTCAAAGCGGGCGTGCCGCTGCGCATTGGCGGGCTGACGCTCGATCACCCGGAGGGCCTCGCCGGCCACTCCGACGGAGACGTGCTGCTGCACGCCATCACCGACGCACTGCTGGGAGCTGTCGCCGCCGGCGATATCGGGAATTTCTTCCCGCCGGGCGACCCACGTTGGAAAGATGCCGACTCGGCGATCTTTCTTAAACTGGCGATGGAAGAGTTGGACCACGCCGGCTTCCGCATCGTGAACATCGACACCACGTTGGTGCTGGCTGCGCCCAAGATCGCGCCTGTGGCCGGAGAAATGCGCGCCCGTGTGGCAGACCTGCTGGGGATCGACCTCGACCAGGTCAGCATCAAGGCCAAAACGCCCGAGGGCCTGGGGCTCGACCATGTGGTCCAGTGCCATGCAGTGGTCCTATTGGAACGCGTGCTCGAACCCGATGAGTTGAAGAGCATGAGCGCGGTCATCGAAAGCCAGCGCCAGCTTGAAGACGTGGTCGAAGACCTGCTCAGTTCGGTGCACGGTGTGCCGAAAAAGCGCGTGGTCGATCCGGTCTACGATACCGAAGACATTACTTAGAGCACGGACCACAGTTCCATCTCGTATCCCACCTATGGACACAAAAGAGTCGCATAGGTGGGATACCCATGACTCTCCGACGCATTTACCGCACAGTTATTCTCCTTTCCTCTCGACAAACTCTCTCTACGGGGACCTTTCACGATGAACCTGCGTACTGCTGTTTTGTCTGCCTCTGTTCTTGCTTGCGCGTTCCCCTTGGGACTGTGCGCCCAAGCTGCCTCCGACTGGCGCACGCCTACGGAAATCAGCAACTATCGCACGACGCCGGATTATGCCGAGACGATGGCTTATCTGGAGCGCATTGCGGCGGCTGCGCCAGGACAGGTGAAGATCGAGGACTTCGGCAAGACAGGGCAGGGACGCGACCTGAAAATCGTTATCGCGTCGAAAGACGGCGTCTTCGATCCGGCGGCGATCCATGCCTCGGGACGCGCGATTCTGCTGGTGCAGAACGCCATCCACGCGGGCGAAATGGACGGCAAAGACTCCTGCCTGGCACTGCTGCGGGATATCGTGATCACCAAGACCAGGGCGGCGTTGCTCGATCATGTGGTCTTTGTCTTTATCCCCGTCTATAACATCGATGGGCATGAGCGCCGCTCGGCGTATAACCGCATCAACCAGAACGGGCCGGAGCAGATCGGCTGGCGCGGCAATGCCAGCAACATCAACCTGAACCGCGATTACATGAAGGCGCAGGAGCCGGAAACACGCGCGCTGCTGAAGATGTTTCATCGCTGGCTGCCAGACTTTTATGTCGACGACCACGTAACCGATGGAGCGGATTTTCAGTATGACGTGACCTTCGACATCGACGCGACGCCGGACGTAGCGCCGGCGACGGCCAAGTGGATTCGCGAAGACGTGACGCCGGAGTTGGAGCGGCAGATCGATGCGGCCGGGCACTTGGCGTTTCCATCGTTGATCGACCTGAACGACGATACCGATCCGGCGAAGGGACTGGCTTTCAGCGATCTTTCGCCGCGCTTCTCCACCGGGCAGATGATTTTGGAAAACCGTCCCGGGCTGCTGGTGGAAATGCACATGCTCAAGGACTACAAGACCCGCGTCACCGGCAATTACGAGATTTTGCGGGCGCTGCTTGAGGTGATGAACCGCGATGCGGCCAAGCTGATCGCATTGAACCGCACGGCCGATGAGGCAGCGGCCAAGCTGGGCGCGCATCCGCTGGGCAGTGAGAAATTTCCTCTGGTGATCGGGTCGAACGGCGAGACCACGCCGGTAGTTTTTCACGGCTACCAGTTCACGCGGGCACTGAGCGAAATTTCAGGAAGAATGTGGGTAAGTTATCGCCACGAGCCGTGGAACGTGACGCTGCCGCTGTCGAACGGCGCGCAGGTCGTGGCATCGACCACGCCGCCTGCGGGCTACATTGTGCCACCGCAGTGGACGGACGTCCTCAATGTGCTGGCTGCGCACGATGTGGCGATGCGTCGCACGGCGGCGGCATGGACCGGCAAGGTGGAGCGCTATCGCTGCTCGGGGATGCAGTGGCAGGGGCCGCCGTTTGAAGGCCGCCATCCGACGTTTGAAGGCGAAGGCGCGGGCGCACAACCGGGACATTACGGGGTGTGCACGCTGACCACGGAGACGCTGACATTTCCCGCCGGCTCGGTAGTGATTGCGCTCAATCAGAGGCTCTCGAAGGTGGCTATCCATTGGCTGGAACCGGACGCGCCCGACTCGGCGCTGCGCTGGGGTTTCTTCGATCCCATCTTTGAGCAGCGGGAGTATGGCGAGGCGTACGTGCTGGAGAAGCTGGCGCGCGAAAACCTGGCCAAAGATCCGCAACTCAAGGCTGAGTTCGAGCACCGCATCGAGGCCGATCCGCGATTTGCCGCCAGCCCCAGGGCGCGGCTTGAGTTCTTCTATGAGCGCTCGCCGTGGTTCCTTGAGAATCATGTGGGCGAGTATCCGGTGGGGCGGCTGCTTTCGCTGGAGGGAGTGCCGGTGGAGTAGCGGGGCCGCGGCAGGTTACAAGTGGGGAACCTGGTAGCGCAGGATTTGCTCGTCTACCGTGACCAGGATCAAGCCTTCGAGCTGGGCCTGCGCGACGAGGAGACGGTCGAACGGATCACGATGCAGTTGGGGCAGCGAGCCTGCCCATTCTGCGTGGACGACCGTGATTGGCAAAGGCGAGAATCCATGCTCTGCGATGGCGCTGGCTGCCGACCCGCCGAAAACCAACTTTCCCGAAGCTCGCTTGATGGCGATTTCCCAAACCGTCACCGCACTGACAAAGACGGTATTGGCAGCATCGGCAACAGCCGCGCGCATATCCTCTGGCAAATGACAATCAAGGGAGTCCCACCAGAGGAAAGCGTGGGTGTCCAGCAGAAGTCTCATTCGCTATAACCCGAAATCTCTCAGCACATCCTCGGGCAAGGGAGCGTCGAAATCATCGGCGATATACGTGATGCCCAGCAGGTTCTGGCCGAATTTGCGGAGCGGCTTGGATTCGGGCGCCAGGGGGACCAGTTTCACCATCGGCTTACCGGCTTTGGCGATGATGATCTCTTCGCCCTTCGCAGCCCGCTCAACCAAGCTGGAAAGCTGCGTCTTGGCCTCGTAGAGATTGACCTGCGCGGGCGCGGCGGGAGTTTTTGCAGGCGGAATGGGATTGGCGGCCATGGAAGGCATCCTCCAGCTTGATTGTCGGCTGATTGCAACGGTTGGTCAAGTTGGTCAAGGGCTGCTTGATGGCGAAGAGGGGGAGAATTCTTCGCCGGTTCGAGGCTGCTCTTCGAGGATTCTGAGATGAGGCCGGTTTCTGGCCTGGGGCTCCGGTTTTCCTGCGGGAAGACATGCCGGAAGGGCAAAACTGTTAGCATCAAAGAGGATCAACCTTAACGATGCCTCAAGATACTGTCTCTTCCGCAAAGCTCCCTCGCGTCCGTTTTGCTCCCTCCCCCACCGGCTACCTTCATGTGGGCGGGGCACGCACTGCCTTGTTCAACTGGCTTTTTGCCCGCCATACCGGCGGAACCTTCATCCTGCGCATCGAGGACACCGACTTCGAGCGATCCTCGGAGGAAATGGTCGGCGGCATTCTGGAAGGAATGAGCTGGCTGGGCCTGGACTGGGACGAAGGACCGTTTTATCAATCGAAGCGGCTCGATCTGTATAAGGAAACGGCGGCCAAGATTGTTGCCGGCGGCCATGCGTATCCCTGCTTCTGCACCAAAGAGGAGTTGGAACAGCGCCGCAAAGAAGCGACTGCGGCCGGACGGCCCCCGATGTACGACCGCCGCTGCCGCCGCATCCCGAAGGAAGAGGCAGACGCCCGGATCGCTGCCGGGCAGCCTGCGGCGATTCGCTTTGCAGTGCCCGAGGGCGGCTCGACCAGCTTTAACGACGCCGTGTTCGGCAAGGTCGAGTTCTCGAATGCCGAGATCGAGGATTTCGTTCTTCTGCGCTCCGATGGCATCCCGACCTACCACCTCAGCGTGGTGGCCGATGACATCGATATGCGCCTGACGCACATTATCCGCGGCGCCGACCACATTTCGAATACGCCCAAGCAGGTGCTGCAATATCGCGCGCTGGGCGCGGAGTTGCCGATTTTTGCCCATGTGCCGCTGATTCTGGGACCGGACAAGACGCGGCTTTCCAAGCGCCACGGCGCTACCAGCGTCATCGCCTATAAGCAGATGGGCATCGTTCCGGAGGCGTTCCGCAACTTTCTTTCGCTGCTGGGCTGGACGCCGGGCGGCATCAAGGATGAGAACGGCAAGGATCGCGAGATCTTTTCGTCCGAAGAGCTGATCAAGCTGTTCACGCTTGAGGGCATATCGAAGTCGAATGCGGTATTCGACAACGACAAGCTGGCATGGTTCAACACCGAATACATTCGTGCTTATCCGGTTCAGGCCCTGCTGCCGCTGATCGAAGAGGAATGGAAGCTGGCGGGCTTTACGGCGACGCGCAGCAAGGACGAGATTGCCCACGCTATCGAGTTGCTGAAGCCGCGAGCGCGCAATCTCAAGGATTTTGCGACGGCATTTCGCTCCTACTTTGCAGACGAGTACGAAATCGATCCGGCGGCGGCAGCGAAATTCCTTACCGGCAATGTGCCGACGCTCCTGGTGGAACTGGGCGACCGCTATGCGGCTGCCGCGGAGTTCACCGAGGCCTCGACCGAGACGCTGCTGCGCGGCTTTGCCGAGGAAAAGGGGCTGAAGGCCGGCGCTCTCATCAACGGGTCCCGCGTGGCGCTGACCGGCCAGACGGTGGCTCCCAGCCTGTTTGCGGTGATGATGGCGTTGGGCCAGAAGCGTGTGGCCGAGCGGCTCAAGAAAGTCCCTCAACCTATCGCCTGAGGCTCTCTCGAAAATGGCGTAGTTTGTTTGATTCAAGCCGGCGCTTCCGCAGAGGGGGCGCCGGTTTTGTATCGCTATCCAAAAAACGCAGGGGCGTTTCCGGGTGCGCTCCGGCGGCTTATTTCCCGATCACATCAATAGGCACAGTGATGGTTTTGGGGGGCATGCAGGCATTCTGATCGCAGGCCTGATAGCGCAATTTGGCCTCGACCAAGTGGTCGCCGGGCATGGCCACAAGGCGCGTTTCGATGGTGAACTCGCCGGTATAAACGTTGAGCCTGGTCTTGGAGTCCACGGGGAGCGTCACATCCGTGCCTGCCGGATAGCTGGCTGCTTCCAATCGCACGCCTGAGCCATCGGGGATCGAGAACGCCGTGGGAATCAGATAGTCTTCCCTGGGCGTATGAGAATTGATATGCAGTCCCTGGGCAATGCGGAAATGAAGTGCGATCGCACTGACTTTGCCGGAGGGCACGGTCACCTGCTCGGGAAAGAGATATTCGACGGCTGCGGACCTGGTGGCAATGGAGCGGCCAGTCGAATCCGTTGCGAATATCTGGGCCTGTATCCATAGGGGACAGAGAGACACGGCCAAGCCAGTTGCTGCGGCAATGCGCATTCCAATCTTTCGTCCAAACATCGATTCGATCCCACTTTCAAGGCCGCCGGAGCCGCCAAACCAATCGGATTCATCAGACTCAAACGATCCGCGCCGGTTTGCTGACTGCCGCTCTATTTGCCGAGTGCCTTGTGAATGTTGGACTCGATATCGGCCTTCGAGGTAAGCCCCAGTTGCGCGGCGACTACGATTCCGTTGCGGTCTACAAAAACCGATGTGGGCAGCTCGTCGAGGCCGCCGTACAGACGGCTGATGCTGTCGCCATTCATCAGCATCGGATAGGAGACCTTCATCTGCCGGACAAACCGTGTAATCTCGGCCTGTTCTTTCGCCCAGCCGGCCTTGTCGCCCGCCTTCAGATCGTCACCCTCGGCGGAGACACCCAGGATTTCAAATCCCTGCGGAGCGTATTGGTTGCGCAACTCGACCAGCCAGGGGGTCTCGATTTTGCAGGGCGCGCACCAGGTTGCCCAGAAGTTGACCAGCACGGCCTTGCCTTTGTAGCTGGAGAGAGAAACCTTTTTGCCGCTCAGGTCTTCAAGGGTGAAATTGGGCGCGGGTTTGCCCTTGAGGGGGGAAACATATTGAGGCGTGCCGGTGGCGGCGTCGACCACGAATTCGCCCTGCGGCATCCCTGCCATGCGGCGCTCGGCAGTTTGCTTGCGATACTCAAAGTTAGCCCAGCCAGCCCAGGCAAAAACGGCCAGGATGAACAGTACAGCGCCAAGCACCAGCGTATTGCGTTTCACGGGGATAGACCTCACGCATTTCATTGTACGGTCAAAAGGGGTGTTCGCAGAACTGCCGGCACGGTGGGGGCCGAACCGGCGTAAGCTGGTACCATCAGAAGCCGATGAACCGCAAAAAAGAACAAGACTGTCTGGAGCCCGCGGCGCTGGTGCGCACCGAGGCGGCTGCATTGGAGGCCCTCGCCATCCGGCTCGAAGGCCCCATGGCGGCGGATTTCGACCACGCGGTCGAACTGATTTTGCATTGCGGCCAAACCAATGGCCGCGTGGTGGTTACCGGCATGGGCAAGAGCGGCATTATTGCCCAGAAGATCGCTGCCACGCTCAGTTCCACCGGCTCGCCGGCGCTGTTTCTGCACCCGGCCGAGGCGGTACACGGCGACCTCGGCGTGCTGATGCCCGGCGATGTGGTGGTGGCGCTCTCGGCCAGCGGCGAGACGGAAGAAATTCTGCGCCTGCTGGCCACGCTCAAGCGCAAGGGCGACGCGCTGGTGAGCCTTTGCTGCCGGTTGGATTCGACCCTGGCCCAGGCGAGCGATGTGGCGCTCGATTGCTCAGTGGAGCGGGAGGCCTGCGCGCTGAACCTGGCTCCCACCGCCTCGACCACGGCCATGCTGGCGCTGGGAGATGCGCTGGCCATTGCGGTGAGTCTGCGCAAAGGCTTCAGGGCAGAGGATTTCGCCGAACTACACCCGGGCGGCAAGCTGGGCAAGCAGTTGGCCAAGGTACGCGACCTGATGCATGGAGGCGACGATGTACCGGTGGTCACGCCTGCGACGGCCATGACCGACGTGATCTTCGAGATGTCGAGCAAGAAACTGGGCATGACCACCGTGCAGGAAGACGGCAAGCTGCTGGGTGTGATCAGCGACGGCGATCTGCGACGGCTGTTGGAACGCGAAGGCGGCGCGGCCCTGAGCCGCACGGCCGGAGAGGCCATGAATGCCCATCCGCGGACCATTGCCGCCACGGAACTTGCCGCCAAGGCATTGGCGATCCTCGAAGAGCGCAAGATCACATCCCTGGTAGTGGCCGATAGCCGGCAAAACGTCCTGGGCGTGGTCCATCTGCATGATTTGTGGGGCGTGGAACTGATTTGAGCCCGAAACTGATTTGAACCCAAAGCTAAAATGGAGCGGATCGTCCGTTCCTTCGCGACAAGCGCGTGGGGCGGCACAAAGTCCCGCGCAACTCTTCCGCGAGCAGCAACCGTTTAGAATGGATACTGCTCTAATTTGCCTTGCGCCAGTGTATCGGCGGGAAAGCACGTCCGTACATTCCTATGCATCGTTGGTCTAAGCTCTTTGTTCCTACGCTTCGCGAGGCCCCGGCAGATGCCGAAGTGGCCAGCCACAAGTTTCTGCTCCGCGCCGGCTATATTCGCCAGCTTGGCGCAGGCATTTACAACTACCTCTTTCTCGGCCAGCGGTCGCTGAACAAGATCATTGCGATTGTGCGCGAGGAGATGGATACGATCGGGCAGGAGTTCTATCTGCCGGCGATTTTGCCCCGCGAGCCCTGGGAACAGAGCGGCCGCTGGACGGGCATGGGCGACAATATGTTTCGCCTCAAGGACCGCAAGGGCGCGGACCTGTGCCTGGGCATGACGCATGAAGAGATCATGACCACCATCGCACGGAGCGAGCTGCGCAGTTATAAGCAGTTGCCGCAGATCTGGTACCAGATTCAGACCAAGTTTCGCGACGAGCCGCGGCCCAAGTCGGGACTGCTGCGCGTGCGCCAGTTCACGATGAAGGACAGCTACTCGTTCGACATCGACAAGGCGGGGTTGGACAAGAGCTTCGAGCTGCACGATGGAATTTACCGCAGGATTTTTTCGCGTTGCGGGCTGAAGTTTGTTGCCGTCGAGGCCGATTCCGGGGCGATGGGCGGATCGCAATCGCAGGAGTTCATGGTCTACACCGATGCGGGTGAGGACCTGATTGCAAGCTGCCCGGTCTGCGGTTATGCAGCTAATTTGGAGAAGGCCACCTCGCGGCTGGAAGCGGTTGCCGAGATGGAGCCGACGGGCGACGGCAAGCCGGAGCTCGTGCATACGCCGGGCAAAGGCGCGATTGCCGATGTGGCGGAGTTCTTCAAGATTTCTGCGGCGCAGGACATCAAGTGCGTCGCCTATATGGCGCTGAAGCGCGGCGCAGCCGGCAAGCCGGACACATGGCATGGCGTGGCGGCTTTTTTGCGCGGCGATCACCAGGTGAACGAGACGAAGCTGCTGGGAGTGGTGGGCGGAGCGGAACTGCGCACCATGCAGGCAGCGGAGTTGGAACAATATCTCAAGGGGCCGGCTGGATTCCTGGGGCCGGTGGGACTGGTGCACGACACCAAGCCTCTCGAAGACGGTTTGACCGTCGTGGTCGACAAGTCTCTCGAAGGCCGCAAGAATCTTGTAGCCGGAGCCAACAAGCTCGACTATCACTTCCGCAACGTCACGCCGGGCCGCGATTTCACCTGGACCGTGAGCGCCGATATCCGCAGCGTGAACGAGGGCGAAGGCTGCCCGCGGATCGAGGCGACCGGCTCCGGCTGCGTGGGCAAGCTGGTGGTGGGCAAGGCAGTCGAAATCGGGCACATCTTCAAGCTCGGCTACAAGTATTCCGAGTCGATGGGCGCGCGCGTGCTTGACCCCAACGGCAAAGAAGTGACGCCGATCATGGGCAGCTACGGCATCGGCATCGAGCGCATTTTGACGGCGGCCATCGAGCAGTCGAACGATCAGCACGGCTTTTGGCTGACGGGCGCGATTGCGCCGTTCGCCGTGGTGGTGACGGTGACCAACATAGGCGATGCGGTGCTGCGCGAGACGGGTGAAAAGCTGGCGGCGGAACTCGAAGCTGCGGGGCTCGACGTGCTGCTGGATGACAGAGACGAGCGCGCCGGCGTCAAATTCAAAGATGCCGACCTGATCGGGATTCCCTACCGCATCAACGTGGGCAAGAAAGCTGCCGGCGGCCAGGTGGAGTTGGTGACGCGGGCCACGGCAAGCAGCGTGGATGTGGCGTTGAATGAAGTAGTGGCGCAAGTAAAAGCCCGCACGCAGGAAGATGCCCGACACAGCTTCTAGCCTGTAGCACTTCCCTTGCCGGGCTTTGCGCCGGCCATCAAACCACGCCGCACGCAGGGCCAGAAACCGTTAGAGCGAGCGGCGGCAAGCCGGCAGCGAATAAAGGAGCAACGATGGCATTGAAGATCAGATTTGCAAAACCCGCGGGACCGCGTCCGTGGGCATCGTTGCTGCTGAGGGTGGGTTTGCTGGCGGTGGCGGCAGTGGCCGCGCTGGTGCTGGTGGTGGGCGGCTACTATTACGTCAAATACCATCACATTGTCGATACCCGGCTGCGGCAGCCGCTTTTTGCCAACACCGCGAAGATATTCGCTACGCCACGCGAAGTTCGTCCCGGACAAAAGCTTACGGTGCACCTGCTGGCCAATGAGTTACGCGAGGCCGGTTACACCACCGACGGCGCGTCCCAGGCTTCTCCCTTGGGAACGTTCAGCGAGGGAGTGCAGGCGATCACGGTGCGCCCGGGACCGCAGTCCTTCCACGCGCCCGATGCCGCGACCATTCACATCAGCAACGGCGTGGTGGACGCGATCTCCGACGAGCACGGCCAGGCGCTGGCCAGCTATGAGTTGGAGCCGCTGCTCATCACCGGCCTCAGCGAAGATGCCAACCGCACCAAGCGCCGGCTGGTCACCTACGACGAGCTGCCGCAGAATTTGGTGCAGGCGGTGGTGGCTATTGAAGACCGGCGCTTTTTCGATCATGGCGGCGTGGACTATGTTCGCCTGTTGGGCGCACTGCGTAACGACCTGACACCGGGACATCGGTTTGTCGAAGGCGGATCGACGCTCACCATGCAACTGTCGCGCGGCTTCTTTTTGACGCCCGAACGCCGCCTGAAGCGCAAGCTGATCGAGATTGTCATTACCTTCCAGCTTGAGCATCGCTTCACCAAGAAGCAGATCTTCGAGATGTACGCGAACGAGATCAATCTCGGGCAACGGGGCAGTTTCTCCATCGATGGTTTCGGTGAGGCTTCGCAAGCCTATTTCGGCAAGGATGTGCGCCAGCTTAACCTGGCCGAGTGCGCGCTGCTGGCCGGGATTATCCAGAGCCCCAACCGGCTGAATCCTTTTCGTCATGCGGACCGCGCGGCAGACCGCCGCAACCTGGTGCTGGACTCGATGGTGGAAACGGGCGCGATTACCAAAGACCAGGCCGAGCGCGCTAAGGCTGAGCCGCTGCATCTTTCAATGGCCAGTGTAGACGCCAGCGAAGCACCCTACTTTGTAGACCTGGTGCACGAACAATTGACGCAGAAGCTGGGTGATCGCGACTTCAACCGCGAAGGCCTGCGCATTTACACGACGCTCGATCCCGACTTGCAGCGGGAAGCCACGGCGGCGGTCGAGTCCACGATTCACGTAGTGGACGAACAGGTGGACAAGCTTCATGCCCGCAGCAAAACGGACGCTCCGGTGGTGTATCCACAGGTAGCGCTGGTGGCGCTCAACCCGCACACCGGGCAGGTGCTGGCATTGGTCGGCGGCCGCAACTACGGCAATTCGCAGTTGAATCATGCCGTGGCCAAGCGCCCGACGGGCTCCATCTTCAAACCATTTGTTTATGCCACGGCGTTCGCTGCCTCCATTGAAGGAACCATGCTGGCGGGACAGGACAAGCTGTTTTCGCAAGTGACCATGCTGAACGACGAGCAGGCCACCTACGACGTGGGCGGGCAGGAGTACACGCCGCGCAACGATCACGGCGAGTATCACGATCAGGTGACAGCGCGCGAGGCGCTGCAAAAGTCGCTGAATAACGCGACGATCGGACTGGCATCCATGGTCGGGTTCGATCGAGTGGCCGCGTTGGCTCGCGAATCGGGCATCAAGGCGGCGCGGGGCACGCCCTCGGTGGCCATCGGATCGTATGACGCCACGCCGCTGGACATGGCGGGAGCCTACACCGTATTCGCCAACAATGGACTGCATTTCGACCCATGGATGCTGGCCAGCGTGCGCAGCGCCTCCGGCGATGTGATCAGCGACTACACGCCAACGTCCAAGCAGGTGCTTGATCCGCGCGCGGCTTTTTTGACCACCAACATGATGCAGAACGTGATCAACTCCGGCACCGGCTACGAGGTGCGCCGCCGCGGCTTTACCGCGCCGGCCGCGGGCAAGACCGGCTCCAGCCACGACGCGTGGTTTGCGGGATTCACCAGCAACCTGCTGTGCGTGGTGTGGGTGGGCAACGACGACTATACCGACGTAAAGATCGAGGGCGCCCACGCAGCCGCCCCCATCTGGGCGGAGTTCATGAAGAAGGCCGTGCTGCTGCCGCAATACTCCGACACGCATGACTTTTCACCGCCCGATGGCGTCGAGTTCGTAAGCCTGGATCGGGCGACGAACCTGCTCTCGGACGACGCTTGCCCAGAGAGCTATAACGCCGCCTTTCTCGACGGCACCGCACCTACGGACACCTGCGATCATCCACCGGATCATCGCAATGTATTCCAAAAGATACTGGGACTGGGCGGCAGCAAACCTGCCAATTAGAGCGTTTTCGATTCACTTATTAATATCTCTGGCATCGTGCAAGGTGGCAATTCCTTGAGGAAATTGCCACTTGGCATCGCGCTTTCTGTTAAGAGCAGAATCGAAAACGCTTTAGCTGAGCATTCTCTGCATCGACGCCGAACTCCGCTCAGCCGTCGATGTCGCTGCCGTCGGGCATGGGCTGACAGACCTGGCACCAGAAGGTGACGCGCGCGTCGAAGCCCTGAATGCGGCGGCGAATCGGCTCGCCGCAGTGACGGCAGGGTTCGCCGCGGCGGCCGTAGACCCATAGGCTGGCGCTGGGATCGGAGTGATGCGTGGTGCGGCGCTGCCGGCCTCGGTAGGTGACGATTTTGTCGCCGGAATCTTCGAGTACATTGGCCGCAAGCAATCTGCGGGCTGTCGCGAGCACGCGCGCTACCTGCTCCGCTGAGAGCGTGGCCACTTTGCGGAACGGGTTGAGGCCGGTCACAAAGCATATCTCCGACTTGAAGACGTTCCCTACTCCGGCCAGCACGTCCTGATGCAGCAAGACGTCGCCGATTTCTTCATTGCCATGTGCCAACAGCCGTTGCGTGACGGCGGCCTCATCGAACTCCGCATTGAGCACATCGGCGGCGGGACGCGGGATTCTGCGGTCGCGGGCCAGCGATTGCGCGGTATGTATCTCGGCCACCGGCACGCGGAAACCGACGACCTGATACGCGCTGTTCTCGATCACGATGCGCATGTTGGTGGGCGGCTGTTGCCATGGCTCGCCGGCGCGGTAGATGTGCCAACTGCCATTCATCAGCAGATGCGAGGCGAGAGTGCCGCCGCCGGAGAAATGAATCAGGAGCCACTTGCCGCGCGACTCCACACGGTCGACGAGTTGGCCGGCCAGCGGGGTGTCGTCATCGAAACGCGTGAGCAACGGATAGGTGGAGCGGAAGCCGGTAATCGGCTTGCCCACAAGCGCACGGCCCAGGGCACGCGCGGTGCGAAAGATGGTGTCGCCCTCAGGCATAAATTATTGAAGCTCCCCTGGAAACGGATCGCGATGGGTGACCGGCAACAGGATGCGGCGCAGGTTCATGCCGAGCGGGCCGGGATGGAAGCCGGCATCCATGAGAAAACGGGCCATGGGATGCGCGGCCACGGGCTGGCCGTTGAGCGTGGTGATCAGAACGCCTTGATGACCGGCCTGCTGCATTTTTTCCTGGCCACGGGCGCAGAGAAAATGCGCGAGTCCAGCAGCCACTTGCGAGCGCTCCGGCTCTTCGACGGGCAAAAAGACGAGCAGGTTGGGGTTGTTGCGGCGCTGCCAGGCGATCAACTCCCCATTGCGGAGGATGACCTCGGCATAGGCCGCGCGGGTGAGAATGCGGGGCGCGGTTTCGGCATCTTCTTCGGCGACGGGCAGCGCGGGCCAGGGCAGAACCGAACCGTAGGGATTGGCCGGATCGGCGGCGGCTAGCTGCACAAACTCCGGCTTTTCGGCATCGGGCGCGGTGCGCAACTGGCGCAGCAGATCGACGGCAGCGGGCAAAGCGAACTGCGTGGCGCCCAGACCGGCAACAAAGTAGCCGCGGCGAATGCGGCCGCTCTCTTCCAAAGCTTTTAGCACGTCATAAACGGCGCTGAAGCCGCCGGGAACATTCTCTGCAGCGACGGACTCCCGCAGCAGTACTCCATAGCGGTTGAGTAACTGCAAGGCCAGCGCATGGCTGGCTTCGGTGGCGGTGGGCAGGGCCGCGCTTCCCTGCTGCTGCCCCTGTTTGGCGCGCAGGGGCAGCAGCGACCAGCGGCCTTGCGCGGTGGGCGGCGTGGTACGGCGGGAGCGGAAGACTGCGCCTGTCTGCAGGCGGCGCGGCATGCGCGCGCTTTCCGGTTTGGCGATGTAGGCGCGCAGGGCGTGCAGCGAGTCGTTGGTGATGAGGCCGCGCCAGACCAAGCTCCACAAAGCCTCGATTGACTCGCCGGGATAGCCACCGCCGACGGCCTGATGCAGCGGATCGAAGAAACTGGCTCCGGTGGACTCGAGAACGGCGAGGAGCTTCTCTTCCCGCTCGGTGAGCGGCTCGGAACCTGGGCGTTGCTGCGCCAGGAGGGGCAGCTTGTCGGCCAGGAAAAGAGCGATGCGGCCGTCGCGCTCGCCAAGCGGCTCGACGCCGGCCCAGGTGACCTCGCCGGCGGCAATCAGGGTATCAAGGCCGGCAGGGTCATAGTCGGCGATACGCGCGGGCAGAATCGCCGTCTCGATAAGCGAGGCGGGCAACGGCGCGCCCTGCAGACTTTCGATGGCATCGAGCAGCGCGTCGAGACTCTTGTGGCGGCGCGGATTGAGCAGGCCCTGCCAGTGGGTGAGGAAACGGGCGAGGGTGTGCTGCTCGACCGGCTCGACCTCGCGGCGGAGCTTGGCGAGGGATTTGCGGCGAATCTGGCGCAGGATTTCGGCGTCGCACCACTCGCTATGGAGACCGCCGGGGCGGAATCCGCCTTCGAGCACGCGGCCTTCGTGAGCGAGCAGGCGAAGCGCGTCCTCAACGACGGCCGCATCCAAAGCAAAACGGTCGGCGGCCTCGCGCAGAGTGAAGGGGCCATGAGTGCGGGCATAGCGGCGCACCAGTTCAAGGACGGGCTGCGCGACCGGCTCCAGCAGGGCGACGGGCAGGCCGGGCGGCAGCGGAATTCCGAGGCCGTCGCGATAGCGCGCGGCATCCTCGACGGCGACCAGACGGCGTTCCCCGGCGATGCGCAGATCAAGCAAGCGGCGGGAACGGACGAGGCGGTCTATCTGCTGCAACAGGTCGGGCGAGACAACGCGGCGGGCCAGTTCTTCGCGAGACAGATCACCCAGGCGCAGGCAAAGGTCGTGCATGCCGTCGGCAGAGCGGGCACGGTAGTTTTCAGGCAGGCACTGGGCCGTCTCTTCGACCTCGGCGATGGCATCGGGGTCGAGGAGCTCGCGCAGATCGGCCTCGCCGAGCAGCTCGCGCAACTGGTCCTGATCGATGGTCAGGGCTTGCGCACGGCGTTCGGCCAGGGGCGCGTCGCCGTCATAGACGAAGTTGGCCACATAGCTAAACAGCAGCGAGGCGGCAAAGGGCGACGGCTTGGTGGTTTCGACCACATGCACGCGAAGCTGGCGCTGCTCGATGGCACGCAGGGTTTCAAGCAGTGCCGGCATATCGAAGACGTCGCGCAGGCACTCGCGATAGGCCTCAAGCAGCAGAGGAAACGAAGGATAGCGCGAGGCGACGCTGAGCAGATCGTAGGAGCGCTTGCGCAATTGCCAGAGCGGCGAGCGGGCGTTGGCACGATGGCGCGGCAGCAGCAAAGCACGGCCGGCAGCCTCACGGAAACGGCCGGCAAACAGAGCCGTCGAACCAAGTTGGCGCAGCACCAAGGCCATGGCTTCGGCCGACTCCACCAGGAACCAGTCGGGGTCGGGCGGCGTGTCGGTGTCAGGGAAACGAACCACGAAGCCGTCGTCGCCCCACAGGGTTTCAACCTCGGGACCGCCGGCGGCGCGAATGCGGGCGCTCACGGCCATGGCCCAAGGGATATGAATACGGCTGCCGAAAGGGGTGAGCACGCAGACGCGCCAGTCGCCGAGCTCGTCGCGGGTGCGCTCGATAACAATGGTGCGGTCGTCGGGCACTGCTACAGTAGCGGCCTCCTGGTCGGCGAGAAATTGAAGCAGGTTTTCAGCGGCGCCGGGGTCCAAATCATGGTCGGCAATCAACTTTGTGAGGGCGGCGGGTTTGGGCAAAGCGCGCAGTTCCCGCACCAGAGCGCCGATGCGGCGGCCAAATTCGAGCGGACGGCCGAGGCTATCGCCCTTCCAGAAAGGCATTTTGCCGGGTTCGCCGGGAGCCGGGGATACCAGCACGCGGTCGTGGGTAATGTCTTCAATGCGCCAGGTGGAGGCACCGAGGATGAAGGTTTCGTTGAGGTGCGACTCGAAAACCATTTCCTCGTCCAGTTCTCCGACGCGCACGGATTTGCCCTCGGTATGGGCGAGGAAGACGCCATAGAGGCCACGGTCGGGGATGGTCCCGGCATTGAGGATGGCAAGGCGGGCGGCGCCATCGCGGGCGGTGACGACGTTGCGGATGCGGTCCCAGATGAGGCGGGGACGAAGCTCGGCGAATTCGTCGGAGGGATAGCGGCCGCTGAGCAGGTCGAGGACGCCCTCGAAGGCGCCGCGGCTGAGGCCGCCGAAGGGAGCGGCACCGCGAATCAGGTCGTAGAGGGCGTCCACACTGACTTCGGGTTTGGGGGACTCTGGGGCTAAAGCGCCCTGGGCTTCTGTGCGGCTTATGTATGGGCTAAAGCCCGGAGCCTTCTTCCCGCCGAAGGCTGCGTCTTTACCCAAGTTGAAACTTGTACCTGCTTCCAGATTGGCGGCCTCTTCGGTGAGGAGGCGATTTTCGCGCACCGAACGTTTGAGGCGCTTTGGCCGGGCGGGAGGAGGGGTCGAGGGGGGGTGGGCCACGATGGCGACAAGCTGCTGGGCGAGGACGTCGAGGGGGTTGCGGGGGAAGCGTGTGGACTCGATGTGGCCCTCGTGCATGGCGCGGGTGACGGCGGCGCAGGCGACGAGGTCGGCACGGTATTTGGGAAAAAGAATGCCCTCGCTGACGGCATCGACATGGTGGCCGGCACGACCGATGCGCTGCATACCGCTGGCGACCGAGGGGGGGGCCTCAATCTGGATGACGAGATCGACGGCGCCCATATCGATGCCCAGTTCCAGGGTAGAGGTGGCGCAGAGAGCGCGAATCTGGCCGGCCTTCAACTGCTCCTCAATGATGGAGCGCTGGGCGGCGGCGAGGGAGCCGTGATGGGCGCGGGCGATCGGTTCACCGGCCAGATCGTTGAGCGCGCCGGCCAGCCGTTCGGCCACCTGGCGGCTGTTGACGAAGAGGATGGTGGAGTGGCGCTCGCGGATGAGTTCGAGCAGGCGGGGGTGAATGGCGTTCCAGATGGAGACGCGCCGGGGCATCTGCGAGGCCGGCCCGCTGGGGATCTCCTCCATGACATTGAGGCGCGCCATGTCTTCGACCGGAACCTCGATACGGAGCTTGAGTTGCTTGGGCGCAGCCGCGTTCACGATGGTGACGGGGCGGTAGCGGAGGGTGCTGGAATCGGGTGTTTCGGTGCTCCATGCGAGTGTGTCGGCAGAGCTTCCGACAGGCGCCTGGGCGGGCAATTCCGGAGTTAGGGACTCCTTTTCCACACCTTGAAGAGTCCCCCCATAACTCTTTGTTTCTAAATTATTTAATATTTTTGAGTCGTTATGAGCGGCACTCTTCGATTCTTGTTGAGATACATCCGCTAAATCTTTCAATTCAAGACTATTCGACGCAAAAATCGTTTTTTGGGCGTTCTGCCGGCCAAGTTCTTGTTTACCTTGAACACTCTCGCCTAATACTGCTGAATTAGAAGGAGTTATATTGTTTCCGATTGTGCGTTCATCCCCTCGGACAGTATCGGACCGGATTTCCACACCGCCGAGGAAGCGGGCGACCTCTTCCAGAGGGCGCTGCGTGGCGGAAAGACCGATGCGCTGGAGAGGCTTTTTGGTGAGGGCTTCCAGGCGCTCCAGCGTGAGGGCTAGGTGGGCCCCGCGCTTGGTGGGGACCAGGGCGTGGATCTCGTCGATGATGACGGTATCGACGGTGCGGAGGGCTTCGGAGGCCTGCGAAGTGAGCAGGAGGTAGAGCGACTCCGGGGTGGTGATGAGAATGTCGGAGGGCTGGCGGCGGAAGCGGGCACGCTCGCTTTGAGGCGTATCACCGGTGCGAATGCTAATGAGCGGATCGTGAAAGGGAACGCCACGGCGGCGGGCCATGTTGGCGATGCCGGCCAGGGGCGAGCGCAGGTTGCGCTCCACATCCACGGCCAGAGCTTTCAAGGGTGAAACATACACGATGCGGCAGCCGGCGGTTTTCTGGCGGGCTTTGCCTGCGGAATTTTTAGCTGGCTCGGCGGCGTTTGCGGAGGGGCTGAAGCCCGACTCAAACTCAAGCTGGGCAGCTTGAGCCGGCTTGCCGGCGAGACTGGGATCGGCTGAAGGCTCGGCATCAGGCAGGTCGCGGAGCATCAGGCGGTCGAGGCACCAGAGGAAAGCCGTCAGGGTTTTGCCGGTGCCGGTGGGGGCAAGGATGAGGGCATTTTCGCCGCGGGCGATTACTGGCCAGCCCATGCGCTGGGGGGGGGTGGGGGTGTCAAAAACGGCGCGGAACCACTCCGCGGTCACGGGGTGAAAACAGGCGAACGGATCGACAGCCGGGATCTCAGGGGTAGGCGTGTCCGGGTTGGACCGGGGCGACATGCTGCTCTGAGAATAACGCGAGATAGCAGCGAAGAGGAAGCGAAGAATCGAGATCTGGCCCGATGCGGGGCGGGGCCGATTCAGATGGTTTTGACGGGATGAACCTGGGGACTGTTCCGGCTGCACGGTTTACGGAGGGCAAGTGGCTCGCGGGATGAAAGTTAGGGGCACGAAATCTGGCTGCGGGCGGGCGCTGGTACCATGAACGCCGAGGAGTCATGCGAGAACATCTGGCTACATTGCTCGACGATTTTCGGCGTTTCGACCGCCAGGTTGCCATTGTTCGCTACCAGGGGAACCGCCGGCGGGCTACTACCTATAGTGAGATTGCGCGGCTGGCGGGGCGGTTTGGGGCGCTGCTGGAGCGGCGCGGCATTGGGCCGGGCGACCGCGTGGTGCTATGGGCGGAGAATGGCGCGGAGTGGGTAGCGGCCTTCCACGGTTGCATCTTGCGGGGAGTGGTGGCGGTTCCGCTGGACGCCTATGGAAGCGCGGACTTTGCGGCCCGGGTGGCGGCGGACGTAAAGCCCAAGCTGGCGGTGGGCGACGGGGCGCTGCTGAGCCAACTGCCGGGCAACTGGCCGAAGCTGGCCTTCGAGGACTGGCTGACGGAATTGCCGGCGGAAGAAGCAGGGCCGGTGGCGGGGCTGGGCCATGAAACACCGCTGCAGATTCTGTTCACGTCGGGGACGACGGGGGACCCGAAGGGCATTGTGCACACGCATGGGAATGTGCTGGCGAGCATCGGGCCGATCGAGCGGGGAGCGCAGCCGTATTTGCGCTACGAGAAGGTGGTGCATCCGCTGCGCTTTCTGCATACTTTGCCGTTGAGCCATGTGTTTGGGCAGACGATGGGGTTGTGGATTCCTCCAATTTTTGCGGCGGAGGTGCACTTCGAGAGCCGGCTGGTGGCGCCGCGACTGATTGAAACGATCAAGCGGGAACGCATCTCGGTGCTGGCGGCGGTGCCGCGCATCTTTGCACTGCTGAAGACCCATCTGGAGACGAGCCGGCCGGGGCTGACGGAACGGGTGGAGGCTTCGGCGGGAATCCGGGCCTGGAAGCGTTGGTGGCGGTTTCGCGATGTGCATGGAGCCTTTGGTCTGAAGTTCTGGGCGCTGATTTCAGGGGGCGGTGCGCTGCCAGCGGCGGTGGAGCATTTTTGGAACGCGCTGGGGTTTGTAGTGGTGCAGGGCTACGGGATGACGGAGACCACGGCGCTGATCACGCTCAACCATCCATTTCATGTGGCGCGGGGAACGATTGGGAAGCCGCTGCCGGGGCGCGAGGTGAAGCTGGGACCGGACGGCGAGGTACTGGTCAAAGGTCCGATGATTTCGGGAGCGACGTGGTCGGGCGGCGCACTGAAGATGCGCGAAGACGAATGGCTGGCCACGGGGGACATTGCCGAGCGGCAAGAGACAGGCGAGTTGCGCTTTCTGGGGCGCAAGAGCGAGGTGATCGTCACCGGCACCGGCGTCAACATTCACCCGGAAGACCTGGAAGCAGTGGTGGAGCAGGAGACGGGAGTTGCAGCTTGCGCGGTGGTGGCGATGGAGACGGCGGCGGGACCGGAACCGTGCGCGGTGATGGCCTTTCGGGGAGGAGAACAACAGGCGGCGGAGGCGATTGCCCATGCCAATACGCGGCTGGCGGACTTTCAGCAATTGCGACGGTGGATGCTGTGGCCGGAACCTGATTTGCCGCGGACCTCGACAGGCAAAGTGCGGCGAAAAGCGGTGTCGGCATGGCTGGCTGGGACGCAGACGGCGGCGGGCGCGGGACCTGCCTTTACCGGGGATTGGGTGCTAACCCTGATTGCCGGGATTACCGGCGAAACTCCAACGGGAACAAGCGACGAACTGCGGCTGAGCGAGGATTTGCACCTGGACAGCCTGGGACGGGTGCAACTGGCAGCGGCCATCGAAGAAAAGCTGGGCATGGCACCGGAGAGCGGCCTGCTGGAACAAGTGGAGACGCTCGGGGAACTGCGGACGCTGGCGGCGGGCGGTTCGACTGAGAGCGCCCTTGACAGGAGCGGTTTGGCCGAAGCGGCTTCCAGTTCCACCCTTTTGCCGGGGAAAGAGCGTGGGGATGAAACAGAAGCGGGATTGCCAGTAGAACGAACGACGAGGCACGAGGAGGGGCGGCCTGCCACGGAGTCCAAAGCGGGCACGTATGCCTATCCGAAATGGCCCTGGACGGCGCCGGTGCGGTGGATGCGGGCGGTATTCGTCGAGGCGGTGATGCGGCCGCTGGTGTGGCTGCTGGCAAAGCCCGCAGTGATGCGGCCGGAGGATCTGGCCGCCCAGACGCCGATGCTGGTGATTGCCAATCATGTGACTACCTATGACGGGCCGCTGGTCGAATATGCCCTGCCGGGACGGATGCGGCGGCGGATGGCGGTAGCTATGTCAGGCGAGATGCTGGAGGACTTCCGGCACTTTCGCAATCCCGAACAGGGGCCGAAGCATGGGCGGTTTGCGCCGTTCGGGCCGGCGGCCTATTGGCTGATGACGGCGCTGTTCAACGTGTTTCCTCTGCCGCGGCGGCGGGATTTTCAGCGCAGCTTTACGCACGCGGGCGAGGCGCTGGACCGGGGATTCAACGTGCTGGTGTTTCCAGAAGGAACACGGTCGGCTTCAGGAGGACTGGCGCGCTTTCGGCCGGGAATCGGGCTGTTGGCAAAGCAGTCGGGAGCGGCTGTTCTGCCGGTGGCGATTCGCGGGCTCGGTGAGTTGAAGGCGCGCGGACGAGGCTGGTTCCGGTCGGGAACCATTGCAGTACGGGTGGGTAAGCCGCTGCGGTTTGGAGCCGAAGAGACGGAGACGGCGATTACCGCCCGGTTGCAGGCCGAGGTAGAACGGTTGCTGCATGGGTGAACGCGGGTAGAAAACGCCGCCTGCATGACTCTGCAAATACTCCCCGATGACGACTCTAATCGTCGTCATCGTCCTTGGTTTTTTTGCAGCGTTCCTTGAGCATGGCGGGGACAGCTTGATCGCCCATGGCATCGCGCCAGAGAATGACGTTGAGCTTTTGGGCGCCGGCGCAGTCGGCGTAGCGAAAATCCATCTTCATACTCTCTTTGGCGCCGACGGTCTGGAATCACGCCGATCAACTATTTGCTGGTGGGCAGGTCAACTGTCTGCGCCGAGAGGGAGCCTGCTTCAAGAGCCAATGCGGAGACGGCTACCGTCAGCAGAGCTTTTATGTCCATCGTTTGGACGTAACAAAACCGCCGACTCTGCCGCTTTACAAGAGCGCTACACGGAAGGATGTCCGGCTGCGTCTATACAAGTAAGAACGAGCTTGGCAGCAAAGACAAGCCGGTCAGTTCCTGGCGCACGGTTCCTGGCCTGCCCTTCTTCGATGGCGGCAGGAGATGGCAATCCTCCTTGCAACGGAGTGGAACAACTGGGCCAGGATGGGCAGCATCTATAGTTCGCAGCGTCGTATATCGCAATGGCAAGAGCTAGAGATAAGGAATGGCGCGCATGTTGCCGAACCTGAGTCGAACGGATGAGATTGCACGGATGGATCGCAATGGAGACTCGGCGCTGAGCGCGTTTCAGGTAAGAGACAGGGGCAAAGCGTGATCCGCATCGCAGGCACGCAGAGGTGGTTTATGGTGATACTCTTTTTGATTCCGATCTTGATTCTGGCGCTGGTGGCCACGGTGCCGACATGGCCGCATAGCAAGAATTGGGGCTACTATCCCTCCGGCGGTTTAGGCGTGGTGCTGATGATCATGATCGTTCTTCTATTTCTCAATCGCTTTTGAGCGGCGCACCGACGGAAAAATCTCATCGAAAAGTCCACCCTCGAAGGCTGGAGGTCCGCAAGTCCGGGCGTACCAATCTCTGGCGGACACAAGCACACCTCAAGGGCTGAAACTGCGGGTTTTGGGTGCGGCGGCGTGTCCCATTTCCGCCGCAAAAGCTTGACTTGGGAACGTCAAATGAATATAAATCACACCATCTGGTGTTTGGGAAGGCGGTGCAAATCCGCCACTACCCCGTAACTGTATTCGCTGAGAACTGAACGTGGAGCAAGCTCCAGCCACTGAGGGTTTCCTCGGGAAGGCCGTTCGGATTCGTTGAGGCGTGAGTCAGGAGACCGGCCAGATGCCAATCTGGGCTTGATTCAGCTTCGATGGGAGAGCTGAAGAGCGTCTGCGTACCGGCTCGCCCTGCGCGCCGGCAATGAGAAGCAGCCTACTTTTAAATCCCGCTGTTCCAGTGCTTATGTGCGCCTGGTCAGAGGTAATCCATGCAGGAGATGGGCCGTGGAACGGTCACCCTCGTGCTCGGCGGCGTTCGCAGCGGCAAGAGCCGTTATGCGCTCGAGCTGGCACGACCATTGCAGCGCGTCGCATTCATCGCCACGGCGAGGGCCAGCGACGGCGAGATGCAAGAGAAGATTCGACGCCACAAGTTAGAGCGCCCGGAGAGTTGGAAGACGATCGAAGAGCCGCTTGAACTGGCACGCGTGGTGGAAGAACAGGCCGCGCAATTCGATCTTCTGCTTATCGATTGCCTGACAATTTTTGCCGCGAACTTACTCGATGTGGCGGAAGGCGATCTGCTCAATGCAGCAGCGCGGCTGGACCGCTTGCTCGATGCGCTGCGGGCAAGCTCCGCCTCGGTTGTGCTGGTGTCAAACGAGGTCGGCAGCGGCGTGGTGCCTGCTTATCCTGCGGGGCGCCGATATCGCGACCTGCTGGGCGAAATCAATCAACGAGTCGCGGCTGTGGCCGACAACGTGGTGCTGTTGGTGGCTGGACTTCCCTTGGCGCTGAAAGGGCGGATCGAGGTCCAGCAATGATTGCTTTTATGGTGGCGGGGACAGCCAGCGGCGTGGGCAAGACAACGACAGCGCTGGCCTTGATGGCTGCATATCGCGAACTCGGCAAGGTGGTGCAGCCTTTCAAATGCGGCCCCGATTTTCTCGATGCCGGGCACCATACGGCGATTTGCGGACGCGCCTGCCGCAACCTCGATACCTGGATGATGAGCCGCGATGCCAACCGCGCACTCTTCGCAAGCGCCTGCCGGGGAGCGGACGTGGCCATCGTCGAAGGCATGATGGGACTCTACGATGGAGCCGCCGGTGGAACGGAAGAAGGCAGCGCGGCAGAACTCGCCAAGCTTCTTCAACTACCGGTGGTTCTGGTGCTCGATGCGGCAAAGAGCGCGCGCAGCATTGCCGCGGTGGTGAAAGGCTTTGAGAGCTTCGACCCGGCGTTGCGCTTTGCGGGCATCATTCTGAATGGCGTATCCAGCGACAGGCACTATCGCATGTTAGAAGCCGCGATTCGCCTGGTCACAACGACGCCGCTGCTGGGCCGTATCCCAAAAGACCCCGCTCTCAAGATTCCCGAGAGGCATCTCGGACTCCGCACCGCCGAAGAGGAAACCTCATCTCCGGAGCGGGCTGCCCGGCTCGCGGAAGCTGCGCGCACTTATCTCGATCTGAAACCGTTGCCGGCGCTCGCGCAGCTACCCGAACAGAAGTCAAATGACGAAGCGGCGAGACCGCTGCGCGCTGCGAGATCCGTCCGCTTAGGAGTCGCTCGGGACAAGGCATTCTCTTTCTATTACGAAGACAATCTCGACCTGCTGCGCGAACACGGCGCGGAGATAATTCCCTTCAGCCCACTCCACGATGAGGCCCTTCCACCGAACCTCGACGGACTGTATCTTGGCGGCGGATATCCCGAACTTCACGCCGAGACATTGAGCGCGAATTCCCTCTTGCGCACTGCGGTCAGAGAGTTCGCGGAGTCAGGCAAGCCCGTCTACGCGGAATGCGGGGGCATGATGTATCTGGGACAATCGCTCACCGCGCTGGATGATCGAAGTTTTCCGATGGCGGGCGTGCTGCCGCTTGCATTCGAGATGACTGCAAAGCTTGTTCAATTCGGCTATGTGGATGTGGAGCTTATCGAAAACTGCTTACTGGGTGAGAAAGGGAAGACGGTGCGCGGACACAGCTTTCATCACTCGCGGGTGCAGATACAAAGCACGATGCCGCTCGCGTATTGCGTGCGCTATTCGCTTTCGGGAAAAAGCGAGCAGGAAGGTTTCACTTATAAGAACGTGCTGGCAAGTTATATCCATCTGCCGTTTCGTACCAACGCAACATTGGTTCCTTCTCTTGTTGAAGCCTTGCACCGCAACAAAGCGACGGAGGCACGCGCATGAGACGATATTTTGCCATCGCCATGTTATGCGCCGCATTGCCGGTATTCGCCGCGCGGTCGGTTACAGACGAACTGGGAAGAAAAGTTACGGTTCCGGATCATCCGCATCGGATTGTCTGCCTGACCCCCAGCGTGGTCGACGATGTGTATGCGCTCGGCGGAGGGGCAGATATCGTCGCAGTGACCGACTACACCAAGTATCCGGCTGAGGCCAAGATGAAGCCCAGCGTCGGGCTGCCATCCGATCCTTCAATGGAGACCATCGTATCGCTTCATCCCGATCTTGTTCTTGGAAGCGGCGACCTGAACCGCGCCGATACCATGGGCCAGTTACAAAAGCTCGGCATTCCCGTATTCATGGTCGATCCACATGGAATCGAAGGCATCTACAAATCGCTCGAAAGCCTGGGGCACGCACTCAACCGCGAACAGTCCGCCAGAGATGTTGTTGCACATCTGCGGCAGCGCGAACAGGCCATACGGACGCGCGCGCAGGGCAAGCCAAAAATCAACATCCTGATGCCGGTCTGGTATGACCCGATTGTGACAATCGGCAAACATGCTTACATCACCGACCTCATCGAGATCGCAGGCGCTCACTCCGTTACCAGTGACATACCGCAGGAGTGGCCGCAAGTAAGTCTTGAGGCGATCTTAACCCGGGCGCCCGATGCGCTGCTGCTAGTGAGAGGATCGCGGATGTCGCTCGATAGCATACGCAATCGCCCGGGGTGGGTAAGCTTGCCCGCGGTGCGAGCCAATCGAGTTTATTATGTGGGCGAACAGATCGAGTATCCGAGCCCTGTCGCCTTCGATGCACTGGAGGATTTAGCCAGACAACTTCATCCATGAGGTGGGCGCTCCACTCCACAACGAGAACTGTAACCAGCAGGATGATCGGGAAGCGCGGTGCAAGCCCGCCACTACCCCGTAACTGTAAGCGAAGAGGCCCGGCCAATATGCCACTGGAGCGAAAGCTCCGGGAAGGCGGTCGAGGCCGATGAGGCGCGAGCCAGGAGACCGGTCCAGCTGTAGATTCCGAGGGGAAAGCTATGTTTCAATCACTGCTCTATTTCAGGCGAGCCTGCCTCGCCTTCGCCATTGCCGTTATTCCTGTCGCAGCATTTTCCGCCTCCATCCATGGGTCCATATCAGATCCGACAGGTGCGGTTATTCCCAACGCCACGGTCGAACTCATCGAGCACAATCATTCGGTCACAAGGGTCACAGCGGATTCAAGAGGTCAATACGTGCTGCAGCAGGCGCCTGCGCCGGGGTCGCGGCTTCGGGTTTCCGCACCGGGATTCAGCAGTGCGGAGAAGATACTGTCAGCAGAAAACAACGCACACGATCTCGTCTTGGACATTGAACTTAGTCTCGCTTCCCTGTCAGAGCAAATCACTGTTACCTCGACCGGCACCCCGACGCCCCAGGCTCAGTTAGGGGTCACGGTAACGGTGTTGAACGCGTCAGAGTATCAGGGAACGCGCGATATCCAAGAAGGTTTGCGTCTTATCCCCGGACTACAAGTAACTCAAACCGGACAAGCAGGAGGAACAACTTCGCTCTTTATCCGCGGAGGCGGCAACGATGCAAACAAGCTGCTGATCGACGGAATCCCCGCGAACGACATCGGCGGTGGAATTGAGTTCGCCAACATCGCGAGCGCAGCCATCAGCGGAGTAGAAGTTCTGCGCGGACCCAACAGCGCGCTATACGGGTCCGATGCGCTGGCCGGTGTTGTAAGCCTCACAACCACCAGGGGCAGTTCGCCGCTTCCGCTGATCACGTACCAGGCCGACGGCGGCAACTTCGGCACCTATCATCAGGAAGGCACGTTAGGAGGCGCATATAGAAAGCTCGATTATTTTTCAGACTATTCGCGTTTCGACACAAGCAATTCAATCCCCGACGACACATTTCACAACGGCACATATTCCGGAAACTTCGGCTGGAGCCTGTCGCCGAACTCCAGTCTTCGCGCTACGGTCCGCCATGATCGGATTGCTTCAGGACAGCCCAACGCCATTGAACTTTACGGCATACCGAGCAATGCGAAGCAGGCCAATGAAGATGCGTACTTCGGCGTAACCTGGGACGACCAAACTACACACAATTGGCACAATCTGGCTCGCTACGGCGGCATACGACTGCGGTCTGAGTACAGCGAATTTTCCGCGACAGGTATTCCGCAGTACGACGACGACGGCAACCTGCTTGACTATCTTGGAGCGCCCATTACGATTCATGGAGCTAATGGCTACACGGTCAGCGGCCAAGCCCTCTATCAATATGTCCAAAGCTATCCTGCTGCTTATCCAAGTTCGACGGATAAGGACTTTGCCTATGCACAGTCGGACTATCGCTTCAATCCACATATCATGGGGCTGTTCGCGTTCCGATACGAAAGCGAACGGGGTTACTCAAGCTCGCCTTCGAGTTCGATAGAACGCGGCAATTATAGTTACACGTTTGAGGTACAGGGCGACATTCACAGCCGCCTCTTTTACACGCTCGGCGGGGGCCTCGAAGATAACGGCCTGTATGGATTTGCCGGCACGCCGCGAGCGTCTCTGGCGTGGCAGGCCGCTGGCGCAAACAAGAATGGCATTCTCGGTGGCACTAAGCTGCGTGTTAGTTTTGGCGAGGGAATCAAGGACCCCAGTGTCAGCGACCAAACGTCTTCACTCTATGCGCTGCTAGGCAGCTTTGCGGGCGGCAGCGAACTCGCCTCTCAATATCATGTATCTCCCATTGGTCCCGAGCACTCGCGAACTTATGACGGCGGGGTCGATCAACTGCTGCTCAATGGCCGCGGGCGGATCAGCCTGACGCTCTTTCACAACGAATTTACCGATGGCATCGAATACATTCCGCAACAGGGCCTTACCGATCTGGGCGTGCCTAACCCCGTGGTGACCGCTGCGATCTATGGAGCGACCGTCAACTCGCAAGCCTATCGCGCACAAGGCGTCGAAATGGAAGCCGAATACCAGGTAAGCCGCGACATCTTTACCCGTGGCGGATACACGTATGTCGATGCAACTGTTCAGCGCTCGTTCTCAAGTGATGCAATCGGCCCGAGCTTCAATCCGGATTTTCCGACGATTCCCATCGGTGTCGATACTCCCCTGATTGGCGCACGCCCCTTCCGGATCGCTCCGCACACCGGCTACTTCCAATTGGGTTATCGCCATAGCAGACTCGCAACGAACCTTCGCGGTACATTGGTTGGAAGCCGGGATGATAGTGACTTTCTAAGTTCCGATGCCAATGGTGGACTATCGCTGCTGCTGCCGAATCGCAATCTGGATGGGGCTTATCAACGGCTCGACCTCGCTGCGAGTTACGAGGCCAAGCGATATATGACGGTGGAGAGCAGCATGCAGAATTTGTTGAGCGAGCACTATAGCGAGGCTTTCGGCTATCCCGCTCTTCCCTTCACATTCCGGCTGGGCCTGAAGTTCCTATTCGGAGGAGAATCTTGGTCAATGAAATAGCGCAGGGCGAGTACGGTACACACCGACACAGCGAGCGGATACAGCGGCGCAGTTATCTGCTGCTATTGACTATGTTGGCGGTCTTGCTTGCAGCAGCGATTCTCATCGCTGCTGCAGTGGGAGCAGTATCCATTCCGCTGCACAGCTTGGCACAGAGTCTTCTGGGCAGAGAGCCACTTACTGCCGACCAACGCATCATTCTATTCACCATCCGGCTGCCGCGCGTCTTGGCAGCCGTGGTGGTGGGCGCCGCGCTCTCTGTTTCAGGACTGCTGTTTCAAGGGCTCTTTCGCAATCCTCTTGCCGATCCGTACATCATTGGCTCTTCGGGCGGAGCCGTGTTGGGCGCTTCAGTCGGGGTCTTCCTGCTGCCGCCGATTTCCGTAGCCGGCTTTGGCGCGACCGCTCTGTTAGCATTCGCAGGCGCCATCTGTTCGATCATGCTGGTATATTCCCTGGCCAGCGTGAACGGGCGCACCCCCGTTGTCGCTCTATTGCTTTCCGGTTTCGCAGTGAGCACCATGTTGAGTTACTCCTCCTATTTTCTCGAAGTGCTGGATCATGATTTCGGCTCGGGAATACGCGTGCTGACTTCGTGGCTGCACGGAACCATCGCCCAGCCGACTTGGCCGCAGTTAGCCATTGTGACAGCGATGTTGTTGTTGGGGCTTGCAGGTTCGCTGCCTCTGGCCCGCAAGCTGAATACCCTGGCCCTGGGAGAAGAGTACGCCGCACATCTCGGCATACACGTGCAACAAACACGCATTGCAGTGATCATCGTGGGCTCGATACTCACCGCCGCCGCTGTGGCCTTGGGCGGACTGATCGGATTTCTCGGACTTATTGTTCCTCATATGGCGCGCATCTTTCTAGGACCGGATCACGTACGACTGCTGCCGGTCACTGCGCTGGGCGGCGCATTGTTTCTGCTCTCTACCGATACGATCGCGCGAACGGCCATAGCACCCGCAGAGATGCCCGTCGGCGTGTTAACTGCTTTCATCGGCGGCCCTTTCTTCCTCTATCTCATACGGAGAGCGAAGCAGGAGGTATTTCTGTGAGCACGCTTCTTGCTATCGACAATCTGGATTTCGGCTATGGAGAGCGGGCGATTTTCTCCGGCCTCAATACCGACATTTCTGGCGATGCCTGTATCGCGTTAGTCGGCCCAAATGGCGCTGGTAAGACTACCTTGCTGCGGCTTGCAGCCGGTGCTCTCACGCCAAATTCCGGAAAGGTCTCGTTGGAAGGAAAATCGCTTCATTCTCTCAAACGGAGCGAGATCGCCAGGTCGATCGCGCTTGTTCCGCAAGAGATTGAGATGCCCTTCCCCTTCACGGTCGAACAACTCATCGAGCAGGGCCGAACTCCTTTCTTAACGATGTTCGGAGGATTGCGCGCTCAGGACCGCGCGGCAATCGAGCGCGCCATGACACTTACCGATACGCACTCGTTGCGTACGCGCATCTTCAATGAACTAAGCGGTGGCGAACGGCAGCGCGTCAAGATTGCCTTGGGACTCGCGCAGCAACCTCGACTTCTCTTGCTCGATGAACCCACACAACATCTCGATATCGGGCGACAGCTTGAGATGATAGGACTGATTCGTGCGCTACGCCGTGAAGGCATTGCCATCGTTGCCTCGATGCATGACCTGGCGCTGATTGAAGGTACATTCTCTTCGGTATGGCTGCTCAGTCCCGGCGAACCGATGCGGCAAGGTCCTCCGTCGCAAATGTTGCGGCAAGACCTGATTGACCGCGTATTCAACTGTCCGCCGCACCATGGACCCGTGCTAATGAAACGAATGCAAGAACGAGAGGAACGAGCGCTATGATACAAACTTCATCTTCCCTGCTCGGCGATGTGGTTGCAGCAATCCATCCGAACGATCGGCAACATGCGATTGAAGCCCAACGGCGGCTCGACTCCTTGACCAAGCCTATTGGAAGCCTGGGCGAACTCGAAGCGATAGCAGCCCGGATGTTTTCCATTTTTGCGGGCAAGATACCACTCCCCCTGCATCGAGCCGTCTATGTATTCGCCGGCGATCATGGCGTGACGGAGGAAGGCGTAAGTGCCTATCCCCGCGAGGTCACAGCGCAGATGGTCCATAACTTTCTAAGCGGAGGCGCCGCGATCAATGTGCTCGCGCGACTGCACCATGCGGACCTCACCGTTGTGGATGTGGGAGTGGACGCGGAATTCGAAGATGCTCCCGGCCTTTGCCGAATGAAGGTTCGGCGCGGCAGCCGGAACATGCAACGCGAGCCCGCCATGACAGAGGAAGAAATGACCAGCGCTCTGGAAGCTGGCATCCGTCTAGCGAATGCGTCGAAGGCCAAAGGAGAACACCTGGTTGCCGTCGGAGAAATGGGTATCGGAAACACGACAGCCGCCAGCGCAATTACAGCAATATTGGTAGACGAACAGGCAGGCACAGTCACCGGACGCGGCGCGGGACTCGATGCCGAGGGGAGGAACCGCAAGTTGAATGTGATCCGAAGGTCGCTGAAGAGGCATTTCGGCACCACCCAGAAGCCCCCTGCCCCCCTGGATGTTCTGCGTTGTGTCGGAGGATTGGAGATAGCGGCAACAACCGGATTTATCCTCGGCGCGGCCGCCAATCGGACCGCAGTCATCTGTGATGGATTCATCTCAACATCCGCAGCGGCAGTGGCACATGCCATCGCCCCACAGGTAAGTGATTATCTATTTGCCGGACACTGCTCTGAAGAGCCCGGACATCGTCACTTACTTCGCACGATCGGTATCACGCCGATTCTGAATCTCGGCATGCGTCTTGGCGAGGGCACCGGCGCAGTGTTGGCGATGCCAATCATTGAATCCGCTGTACGCCTGTTCAACGAGATGGCAACCTTCTCCTCTGCCGGCGTGAGCGTAGCCGACAAAGCATGAAGATGCCTGGGATTATCGGCGATGTTGCAGCGGCATTTCAATTTCTAACTCGGCTACCGCTGTCCCATCTAACCTACACGCCGAATACTCTTTCCAGGTCAGCCAAGTTCTTTCCATTAGTCGGACTGGCTGTTGGATCTGTTGCGGCTGCGCTCCACCACTGGCTCTTACCGCATCTGCCTGTAGCAGTTGTTGCGTTAGTGGTCGTGCTCTTTTCCACCTTGGTCACCGGCGGCCTGCATGAAGATGGCCTGGCTGATGCAGCCGATGGCTTCGGGGGCGGATGGAGCCGCGAGCAGATTCTCGAAATTCTGAAGGATAGCCGCATCGGCAGCTATGGAGCACTTGCCATCGTGTTTTCTATTGGGGCGCGCGTGCTGCTGCTCTCTTCTTTTTCTAGCAGTAAGTTCGCATGGTACGTAATCTCCGCGCACGTTCTTTGCCGATGGAGCGTGCTCCCCCTCGGCCATCTGCTTTCTGCAGCACGTAAACAAGCCAGCCAGGGGGCGCGCCTCGCACAGCAAATTTCATGGGCATCGCTATTGGTGGGAACGCTGATCGCCTTTGGCATCGTAGCTTATCTGCTGCGAATGGCCGCCTTCGGGCCGATCATTGCAGTATCGACCGTGACGCTTTTGAGCGGAATCTATTACCAGAGGCGCATTGGCGGAGTAACCGGCGATTGCTTCGGCGCGACCATCCAACTCGCAGAGATTTCTGTTTATGTTTGCGGAGTGTGGCAATCATGAGCATGATCGTTCTGATACGGCATGTCGAGACGGATATGGCCGGGCGGTTTTGCGGCCACAGCGATCCAGCGCCGAACCTTGCTGGAGAAACGCAAATTGCTGCTGTTGTAGAGAAGGTTAAGTCGATGGGAATCAGCCGAATTTATTCCAGCGATCTGCGCCGTGCAGCGCAAACGGCAACGGCCATCGGCCAGAGCGCGGATATTGAAGTTAGGCTGCGACCCGGCCTTCGCGAAATTCATTTTGGAGCATGGGAGGGCCTGAGTTGGAAAGAAGTCGAAGTGCAGTTTCCGCAAGAGGCGAAGCTATGGCTCGAAGAATTTCCTTCGCGGGTCGTCCCTGGCGGAGAGAGATACTCAGACTTCGCAGCGAGGATCGGTAAAGAATTTGCTCCGCTATTGAATGAAACAGAAGGATGCTGTACCGCTGTCATTACGCATCGAGGCGTTCTGCAGTATGTTCTGACACGGTACTTTAATTTTCAAGATACAGAGGCGTGGGAGAGAACTGCTGCTTATGGCACAGTCATCTCCATTGCTCGTAGCAAGGGCGAGTGGATAGCGTTAACCTGACCTTCGCAATGTCGTCCAACCGGCGAGTTCTTGTGCCTGTATCTTGATATTGGAAAGCAATCGCAAGAAATGGAAGTAAGCGCCGGCATATTGCCGGTCGCGGTCAACAGGAGGGTTCATGAGCATTGCTACAAAGCGGGGAGACAGCGGGCAAACCGGACTTGCGGGAGGAATTCGCGTCTCAAAATCCGACTTACGCGTCGAAGCTTACGGAACAATCGACGAACTCAACACCGTGCTTGGCTTTGCCCGAAGCATCTGCACAAATGCGGAACTGCGTTCTGCCACCCACGATATTCAGAAGACGTTGTTTCGCGTGGGATCGGCGTTGGCAACTCCTGTCGAGAGTCGAAAGGCAGCCCCTGTGGTCACCGCAGAAGACGTCGACAGCTTGACGGACCAGGTCTACACGATCGAAGCCAAAGAGGGGATTCTTTCGGACTGGTCGCTGCCGGGAGCCCACGCTGAGTCGGCTGCGTTTGAAGTAGCGCGCACCGTCTGCCGGCGGGCGGAGCGATGCATCGTACGCTTGGCGGAAAGCGGCACGGAGGTTCCTCCCCAGGCCTTGGCTTACATCAACAGGCTTTCCGACCTGATCTGGCTTTTCGCGCGACAACTGGAACTTGAATCGGGAGTAGATTCCCGTCTCCGCGATCAAGAGAACAAGGGCGGCCGATGGTCGAGAGCGTGGTGAGTCAAATGGACAACGGCTTCACAGCGGCAGAAAAGGATGCAGTCTATCGCGCAATTCGCGAAAGACGCGATGTGCGAGCAGGATATCTGCCGCAGCCTCTTGAAGAGGCAACCCTGCAACGGCTTCTCGCCGCTGCGCACCATGCGCCCTCCGTTGGGTTCATGCAGCCGTGGCGCTTTATCGTCGTGCGCGACTTAGCAATTCGATCGAGCGTACACGATATTTTTGCGCGTGCTCGTGCTGCCGCAGCCCAGACCTATTCCGGAGAACGCGCCGACCTGTATGCGCAACTCAAGCTGGAGGCGCTTCTTGAGGCGCCGCAGCATCTCTGCGTTGTGTGTGATCGGACCAGCGAACGCGGCCATCGACTGGGGCGCAACACCATGCTGGAGACCTCAGACTATTCTGTCGTTTGCGCGATCCAGAATTTATGGCTTGCAGCTCGCGCCGAGGGCGTTGGAGTGGGCTGGGTCAGTATTCTCGATCCGCCTGCGGTCAAGCAGTTGCTGCGAATTCCGCCTGCTGCGGAGATGGTCGCGTATCTTTGCCTGGGCTATGTGGAGAAATTTGCGGAGGCTCCTGACCTCTTGCGATATGGATGGGAAGAACGGGCTGGACTCGCGTCGGTCGTGCGAGCGGAGACTTACGATCAGTCTTATCCATTCGATAGAGGCAGCCGATGACCGCACGATCCATTATGGTGCTTGGGACCAGTTCGCATGTCGGCAAATCTCTCACTGCTGCCGCGCTCTGCCGTATCTTCGCGCGCGCAGGCTATCGCGTGGCGCCGTTCAAGTCGCAGAATATGTCTCTCAATTCCGCGGCCACTCCCGACGGTTATGAGATAGGCCGTGCCCAGGCTTTGCAAGCAGAAGCAGCCGGAATTCCGGCCTCTGTGCATATGAATCCAATCCTCATCAAACCCTCCGGCGATACGTCTTCGCAAATCGTAGTCCGCGGAAAGGTATGGCGCAATCTGGATGCGCGCACTTACCACGAACACCGCACGATGACGCTGCTCCCCATTGTGGAAGAGAGTTATCGTGAGCTTGCGTCTGTCAACGACGTGATCGTGCTCGAGGGGGCTGGTTCACCGGCAGAGATCAATCTAAAGCATAGCGACATTGTGAACATGCGGATGGCAAAGATCGCCGAGGCACCGTGTTTGCTCGTGGGAGACATCGACCGCGGCGGTGTTTTTGCCTCTCTGCTTGGAACGTGCGAGTTATTGGACGAAGAGGAACGCAGGTATATTCACGGGTTCATCGTCAACAAGTTTCGCGGTGACCAATCATTGCTCATGCCTGGGATCCAGATGATGGAGAAGCGTCTTGGAAAGCCTTGCTTCGGAGTAGTTCCCTATCTAGGCGAATTACTGCTCGACGAAGAGGATAGCGTCGGATTTGGCAATCGGGATACGGCTAAGTGGACCAGCCCACAGACTAACTCAGCGAAATTGCAGATTGCCGTCATTGCCTTCCCTTCGATCTCGAACTTTACCGATTTCGATTCTTTGCGGGAAGAGCCCTCTGTCTCTCTGCGCTATATTCGCGATCCCAAGGAACTTCGTTTGGCAGGCGTCGTGATTCTGCCAGGCAGTAAGCAGACCGCAGACGATCTGATCTGGATGCGAGCACAGGGATTCGAGCAAGCACTTCATCGGCATGTGCACAGCGGGGGACTCGTTGTCGGGATTTGTGGCGGTTTTCAGATGCTCGGCATGGAGATTCGCGATCCTCACGGCGTAGAGAATATTGCAAACGAGCGTGGACTCGGCTTGCTGCCAATCCGAACCACCATGACGCGCGACAAGGTCACGGTTCCGGCGCGTGGGCGCTATGAGAAGCCGGGGCTCTTTGGCGTCGAGACGAATGATGCCGAGATACGCGGCTACGAAATTCATATGGGCGAGACGGAATATCTAGCGGGCGCCTCGAACTTTGCCTCAATCATCCGCGAGAATGATACGGGCTCCACCGTTCCGGATGGTTGTGTATCCGCCGACAAACACGTTTTTGGAACTTATCTTCATGGGATCTTTGACCAGGATGCATTCCGTCATGCCTTCCTCTGTGCAGCACGCACCGCTCTTCATCTGCCCTCTCCAACGAACTTGATCGCATGGAGCGAACGAAGGGAGGAGCAACTCGACATGCTTGCTGATACGTTCACCCGCGCACTTGATCTGGAGGCAATCTTCGGCCTTGTCGGTCTTCCTTTTCACTCTATGCATGACGAAGGGAAGCGTTCATGATCGCCCCTCCTCTTCTTTCTGCAGCCTACGCACTCGATTGGTTGATTGGCGATCCGGAGTGGATGCCTCACCCGGTACGCCTCATCGGCTGGGGCATCGAAGCGTCCGAGCGTTCCGTTCGTCAACATGGATCGGGAAAATCCTTTGAGTTAGTCGCAGGCGGCCTTGTGGCACTCGCCGTGCCTGCCGTGTCGATGTTGTCATTGCGAGCGATGCTTCGATCGATATATGGACGGAACCGCATCGCCGGTCTGATCGCAGAGGCATGGTTTGCATCGACCTGCCTCGCAACCCGCAGCCTGGTTGACGAGACAAGCTGTGTGCTCCGCGCCCTCGACCGAGGAGATCTCCCGTTGGCGCGGCTGCGGCTCGGACGGATTGTAGGCCGCGACACTGCCATGCTTGACGAGTCCGAAATCTGTCGAGCCCTGATCGAGACACTTGCCGAAAGCCTTTCCGATGGCATCATCGCTCCACTCTTCTATCTCACCCTTGGCGGAGTTCCTCTGGCAATGGCTTATAAGGCCGTGAATACGCTCGACTCCATGATCGGCCATCGCGATGAGAGGTATCTATATTTCGGCCGCGCCGCAGCGCGACTGGACGATTTGGCGAACTGGATTCCCGCTCGCCTTTCGGCTTTTTTAATCTGCGCAATCGCGGGAGTTACGGACGCACGATGCGGACTTCGCGCAGGCAGAACCTGGCTCAGGGACGGCAGCAAACACGCCAGCCCCAACGCCGGTCAGGTAGAAAGCGCGATGGCTGGAGCACTCGGTGTTCGCCTTGGTGGCGAGAACCATTATGGCGGCGAGCGAGTCTCATCTCCACATCTCGGGGATAAATTTCCGCGACCGAACAGGACCGCGGCAAAGCAGGCACTGAAGGTGGTGGCACTCGCCTCGCTGGTTGGATTTGCAGGAGCACTGTTGCTGGCTAGAAGGAGTCGCAATGCCTAAACCCTTTCTGCCCGAACACGGGGGCCAGTTGCGAGAGCTGGCGATGCGGTTCAACCTGGAGGAAGACTCGCTTCTGGACTTCAGTGCCAGCATCAATCCGGCGCCGCCTAGCGACAAGATGATTGATTCACTTTGCAACTCTCTCAAGGCGCACAAGGTGGTGACCACTTATCCCGATGCTCAGTATCTCGGACTCAGGAGGGCCATCGCAGGGTACATCGATGTGGACCCAGCTTGTATCGCGATTGGAAATGGCGTAATGCCCTTGCTCGCCTCCGCGATCCATGCATTACGCATCAGTCGGTGCATGATTCTTGTGCCAGGATTTACAGAGTATCGACGGACACTCGAAACATGCGGTACGATCTGCCACACATTGGCTCTCCGTGATGAGGATCAATTCAGGATCGACTGCGGGCACATCGCGGCACAACTCAGGACGAGCGGAGCGCAAGCACTCTTGATTGCGAATCCGCAGAGCCCGTCCGGTCTGCTGCTGTCAAAATTGCAACTCGACCAGCTTCGAAATGCCGTCGTCAACTGCGGTGCGGTGATGCTTGTAGATGAGGCGTATATCGACTATGCACCCCATGAAAGCCTGTCGCACCTCGCGGCAGAATCCCGAGGACTAGTTGTGCTTCGTTCGTTGACAAAATTCTTTTCTATGCCGGGGTTGCGTGTGGCCTATTCGATAGCTCATCGAGACATGCGAAACGATATGCAAGCTGCGATGCCGCTGTGGCCCGTGAGTTCCATTGCGGCGGAAGCTGCGCAACTGGCAATGGCGGATACTTCGGCCATTGCCGCTGCACTCGACAACAATGCGCGTGAACGCGATGTGCTTGCAGATCGGTTATGTGGATTGGGGCTTACGGTTTTTCCGAGCGCTGCCAATTATCTATTGATGAAGCTCGACGACAGCCAAGGTGGAGCAGAATTCTGGCGCCGCCTTATCGTGGAGCACCGCATCGTCGTGCGCTCCTGCGCCAACTTCGAAGGACTTAGTCCGCAATATTTACGCGTGTGCATACGAAATCACAGCGACAATGAACGACTGCTGGATGCTCTTTCAAAAATGCTCAAATCATAAGACCGGATACGAATCCCCAGGGAAAAAGCCTTTGTGCAGCGGCCGTAAAACTCCGAAGCATCCATGTACCCCAATCATTGCGATAGGATCGCAGATTGGACTCTTAACGAGCATTCTTATAGATCAATTCCAGTAACTCGTCGTACATAGCCTGCTTCTCCTCTTCGGACCCGGTGCGGATTGCGTGGGCCGCGCAATGTGCCAAGTGGTTGCGCATCAAGGCTCGCGCCACCGCGCGAAGCGCCTCCTGTGCGGAAGATACCTGCATCAGTATGTCGGCACAGTAGCGATCTTCTTCCACCATGCGCTGGATGCCACGTATCTGGCCTTCGATACGGCTAAGACGGCGCAGATTGGAAGCTTTGATTTCCGGATCGACTCCAATTGCTTTGCGGCCTTCGCCTGTAAGTTCACATCCACAGAAATCGTCCTTTCCGTGAGACTGTCTGGGGCTGACTTTCTTTGTGGCCATCGGTCTCCTTACACTAACTTGAGGCGGCTTAGCCGCAGGCTATTTGTGACAACGCTAAATGAACTGAAGGCCATAGCCGCACTGGCCAACACCGGGCTGAGCAACAGGCCGCAGACCGGATAGAGAACTCCAGCCGCAATAGGAATGCCAATTACGTTGTACGCAAAGGCCCAGAAGAGATTCTGCCGCATCACGCGCATGGTGCCGCGCGAGAGGGCAAGAGCCGCAGCGACGCCTGTGAGATCGCTACGCATGAGGGTTACATCGCCCGCTTCCATGGCGACATCCGCACCTGTCGCCATGGTGATGCCCACATCCGATTGGGCCAATGCGGGGGCGTCATTGACGCCATCGCCAACCATTGCGACCACACGGTGTTCAGCCTGCAGGCTGCGTATCGCGTCTACTTTCCCCATAGGGAGGACACCGGCGATCACATCGTCCACGCCCACCTGGCGGGCGATGGCGCGCGCGGTCCGTTCATTGTCGCCGGTGAGCATCACCACATGAAGTCCGTCCCGGTGGAGTTGCTGAATGGCACTCACCGACGTGGGCTTTACGGTATCGGCAACAGCGATGATGCCAGCGAGCGATCCATTGATCGCAATCCATAGAGGCGTCTTGCCTTGCTCGGCCAACTTTTCCGCATCAGCAATCAACGGCTCTGTCGGAATGCCATTATTGTTCATCAACGAGGTATTACCGATCAGGACTATATTGCCTTCGACAGCACCCGATACGCCATGCCCGGTGAGCGACTCAAATGTCTCGGCGCTTGGCAAGCTAAGTCCGTGCTGAGTAGCGTAGCGAACAACTGCCTCAGCCAATGGGTGTTCACTGGCGCGCTCAAGCGACGCTGCGATGCGAACGATGCTGTCTTGCGAAAAGTCCGGGCTCTCTATTGCGACTTCCGCCGCCACTCTTTTGGCACGCAGCACATCTGTAACCTCGGGCCTGCCCGCGGTGATGGTTCCCGTCTTGTCGAAGACAACCGTATCGACTTTCTCAAGGCGCTGCAGTGCTTCGCCTCCCTTGATGAGCAGCCCAAAATCGGCGCCGCGCCCGGTTGCAACCATCACCGCCGTAGGAACAGCCAGTCCCATGGCACACGGGCAAGCGATGACCAATACGGTCACCGCAGCGGCGAAGGCTTGCATGATGCCTGTGCCCGACGCAAAGAATCGCCAAGCTACAAAAGTAAGGATCGAGAGGCCGAGCACGGAGGGAACAAAGATGGCACTTATGCGATCAGCGAGACGCTGAATGGGAGCCCGCGAACCTTGCGCCTCCCGCAAGAGCCGTACGATCTGCGACAACGTGCTCTCGGCGCCGAGCATCGTGGCTCGGTATTGCAGCGATCCACGCTGATTGAGAGTACCGCCAATCACTCGATCTTGCGCAGCTTTTTCGACGGGAAGAGACTCGCCGGTAAGCATCGATTCATCCACGCTGCTCTTGCCAGAGATCACTTGACCGTCTGTCGGAATGCGCTCACCGGGACGCACCAGGATGATGTCGTCGTGCTGAATCGTTTCCAGAGGAACGTCGGACTCTACGCCATCACGAAGCACGCGAGCAGTCTTTGGCTGCAGTTGGGCTAGTTTGCGCAACGCAAGGGCAGTCTTCCCCTTGGCGCGGCTCTCAAGGGTATTGCCGATGAGCACCAATCCAATAATCAGGATGCCTGCTTCAAAATAGACATCGGGAGGAATGCCGTGGGCGAGGAAGAAGCCCGGCGCAATGGTGCTAGCAGCTGAGTAGAGAAAGGCGCTTCCGGTTCCGAGCGCGACCAGCGTATTCATGTCCGCTGTTTTATGCAGCAGAGCGGCCCAAGCCTTTACATAGAACCTGCGGCCTGCCCAACCGATGATGACTGCGGAAAGAGCAAAGAGAAACCAGCGGATGGTGTTATCGCCGATCGAATAGATCCACGGCAGAACCTGGCGCAATGCGGGATCGAGCACGCGCATGGACCAGTTCATGAATGGGTCCTTCATACGCCTCATGCCGGCAGCACTGGTCATGCTCATCAGCGGCATGGAAACGATCATGGCAAGAAGACCGGCTAGAATGCTGATGCCCGCCTTCCAGCGCAACTGCCTGTATTCGCGCAGTTGTTCTTCGTCGTTTTTCTCTTGCGCCTGCAAAACGGACTCATTGAGTGCAGGCAATTCCGCGCCGTAGCCCGTACTGCGAATCTTCTCTACGAGCCCGGAGGTAGAAATCACGCTGGGATCAAATGTTACGGTGGCATTGTGGAGCATCAGATTGACGGTCGCGTCCTTGACGCCGCCGGTACCCGCGAGAGTCCGTTGGACGAAGGATTGGCACGCAGCACAGGTCATGCCGGTCACCGGGATCTGGACTTGTTCGAGGGAAGCGCCCAAGGCGGGCTGCTTACTGCTCACCGCCTCGGGTTTGAGAGTTGTCGACATGGTGACTCCTTGGGTTAGCGGTCGGAACGAGCCGCGAAGCCGATGCTGTCGATGGCGCCAGTGATCTGCTCGGGTGAAGTTTTTTGCGGATCGAAGGTGACAGTTGCCGCGCCAACTTTTACGGAACCGACATGAACACCTTCTACCCCAGTGAGGGCATTCGTGACCCGGCGAACGCAGGCATCGCAGTGCATTCCATCAATGGACAGATTAAGCGTGTTTTCCATATGAATAAAACTCCTTCCCTTCTACAGATGCCCCTACCCCCTATCCGTATTCAAAAAATAATCCTTTTTTATTGACAAGCTCCGTGGGCCGGGGCCAAGGGGTTTATTTTTCATCGATATCCGGACTTCGGCAAAGCGCAACTCAATCGCCAATAAAGCAGGCAAGATTCAGATCCGAGCGGCGGCATCCCTGATTTTTATGTACCAGACCGATGAATCCAGGAGGGATTGACTGGGGAAGTGCTCGACAATCAGAAAGCGCGCCCACCTCTCGCGACGATAGGCGAATTTTAGTGCGCAGCGGCGGTGGCTTTGGCTTCTTCAGGACTCGGCCGCCTCATGATGAAGGGCAGCGGCGCGAGGCATAGAACTACCGCCCCCAGCAGCCAAAACGAGTTGACGAAACCGAGCACGTTGGACTGGAGATCTATCTGCGAGGAGAGTTGCGCAAGTGCCCGATGCGATGCCTCGGCATGTCCCACGCCCGATGCCATCGAGCTTTGGGTCATGGCGTTCAATTGACGTTCGAAGAAAGGGTTTGCGTGATTCGTATGGGCGGAAAGCATGGTGCGATGGACCTGGCCCTGATGCGTAATGAAGTTATTCAGTAGTGAAACGCCGATGGCTCCGCCCATGTTGCGCATGAAATTGCTGATGCCCGAAACCTGGTTGAACTTATCGCGGGGGACACCGACATAGTTGAGTGTGCTGATGGGGATGAAGATGAGAGGGATGCCAATCACCTGAATGACGCGATAGGCCACCATGGTTCCGAAGCTAACCCCTAAATAGATATTGGTGACATGGAAGAGGCCGAAGGAGGTAATGAGGAACCCGATGCAGATGATGAGGCGCGGATCTCCTTTGGAAGCGAGAATGCCGGCGACGGGCATCATGATGGCCAGAGCGATGCCAGCGGGCGACAGCGCCATGCCGGCGAGTTGGGCGGTATAGCCGAGATCGTTTTGCAGAAACTGCGGCAGCAGGATTGTGCTGCCGTTGAGCACCATGCCGAGGATGAAGCTGAAGGTCACGGCGGTAGCGAAGTTTCTCACTCCGAGCAGGCGCAGATCCATGATGGGATATTTATGCGTAAGCTCACGAAAGACCAGCGCCACGAGCGCAACCACGGCAATGATGAAGCTGATGAGAATGGTCTGCGATGAGAACCAGTCCTTCTCTTGCCCCTTATCCAAGACGAACTGGAGGAAGCCGACACCGGTAACAATCAGGCCCATGCCGATGTAATCGACGCGGATGCTGGTGCGGCGAATTTCTTTGAGATAAGCAGGATCGTGCACCAATCGCTGAGTAAGAAAGAGCGAGAGAATACCGATGGGCACATTAATAAAGAAGATCCAGTGCCAGCTATAGTTATCCGTGATCCAGCCGCCCAACGTGGGACCGATGGCGGGCGCCACAACGACGGCCATGCCGTACATGGCGAAGGCCATTCCCCGCTGCTTGGCAGAGAAAGTATCGGCGAGAATCGCCTGCTCGCTGGGCTGCAGGCCTCCGCCGCCTGCTCCCTGCAAGACGCGAAAAAAGATCAGCATGGGTAGTGTGGGCGCAAGTCCGCATAAAAACGAACTGAGGGTGAAGATCGCAACGCAGGCCATGTAGAAGCGTTTGCGGCCGATCACGTTCGACAGCCATCCGCTCATGGGCAGCACGATGGCGCTCGATACGAGATAGCTGGTAAGCACCCATGTGCTCTCTTCCGAACTGGCTCCGAGCGAACCTGCCATATGCGGCAATGCCACATTGGCGATGGACGAGTCGAGCACCTCCATGAAGGTCGCCAGAGTGACGGTCATGGCGATGATCCACGGATTGACGGTGGGCCGGCTTGCAACGGTGATGGAGTGTGCGTCGGTATCGGCCATGGCTCAGTTCAGGTAGACCTTGGGCTCAACAGACATGCCGGGACGAAGCTTATCGAGATCTTTTTGATTTGGATTGAAGCGGATGCGAACGGGCATACGCTGGATGACTTTCACGTAATTGCCGGTCGCATTTTCCGGGGGCAGCACACTGGTGCGCGAACCGGTCACAGCGGGCATACTCTCCACCTTGCCCTCGAAGTCATCATGGAGAGCATCAATATGAATGCGGACGCGCTGACCTGGACGCATACGCGCCAGTTGCGTCTCTTTGAAGTTAGCGGTAACCCACAGATCGTTTGTCTGCACGATCATGAGTAACTGCTGTCCTGTAGAGATGCGGGCACCCACCTCGGCGCTGCGTTGGGTCACGACGCCGGAAACAGGAGCGACAATGCGGCCATAACTGAGGTTGAGACGCGCCTGTTCAAAGCTGGCTTGGGCGCCCTCGGCATTGGCCTGCTGCCCTTTGATATCGGCTTCGCGAATGGCTACCTGCAATGGAGCACTGCTTTGGGTTTGCCGCAACTTGCTGCGTTGCTGATCGAGTTGAGCCTGGCGTTGCTCCATGGTCTTTTGGGCGGAGGCTACGGCAGCCTGATTGGCTGCAACGGTCTGAGCCTGTGCGGCAGCCGTCGATTTGTACTGATCGTAATCGGCGCGAGAGACTTCATTCTTTTCGTACAGAGTTTGATAGCGGCGGAAATCGGCCTGATTGCGCTCGGCAACCGCTTGCGACTCCTTGAGCCGGGCAACCGCCGTGTCGATATCGTGATGGGCAGCGGCCAGTGCGGCCTCCGCATTCACGACCTCGGCCTGCTGCGAAGTGAGATCGCTGCGATTGGTGATCTGCGTGATGGGAAGATTAGGATGCGCCGCACCGAGTTGAGCCGTAGCCTGATCATACTGAGCCTTGGCCTGATCGAGCGCAACCTGATTGTCGCGTGGGTCAAGCTCAATGAGAAGTTTACCGGCCTCGACCGATTGATTGTCATCGACATAGACAGCCTTAATGGTTCCATCCACACGCGCGGCAATAGGATTGAGATGGCCATCGACTTCGGCATCGTCTGTATCTTCGAATCCACTGGCGTAGAGATACCAACCTATGCCAACGACCAGCAGCGCAATCACAAGGACGACGACCACGACCCGGTTGATACGGCGCCGCGGCGTAGGCTCCGTTGCGTTCACACCGGCCTCGGCCTCGGACTTGCCCTGGCCGGTACGTTGCTCGACGGATTGGTTGTCGCTCTGCATATCTGTGCTCATGCTCAGTTCCTTTTGAACAGATCGGGAAGATCTTTTTCCGCTTCACCCATGGCGCGGGCAAGCGTGATTTTAGCGAGATGTTGCGAGAACAGGCTACTGACGTAATCGTGATCGGCAGCGGCAAGCGCCTCTTGGGAATTAACGACCTCGACAGAGTCAGCAACGCCCACGGCAAAGCGATCCTGCGACTGCTGCAAGGTAGCGAGCGCCAGTTTACGATTGCTTTCGGCGGTATTGACCTGATCGTTGGCCACATCCAGATCGATGGCCGCATTGCGCACGTCGAGTTCGACGACGCCGCGCTCATCGAAGAGTTCAGCTCTGCGTTGCGCCACGACGGCATCGGCCTGAGCCGTGTCGGCTGCGATGCGTCCGCCTTGAAAGATTGGGATATTCAACGACGCCGATGCTTGAAAAACGGCGGCACCCTGGTTGGGATTGACACCTTGCAGGCCGTAGGTTCCATTGATGGAAGCCGAGGGAAGATGCTCGGCCACGGCGGCCTTGCGCGCCTCTTCGGCAGCCCGCAACTGCGCTTCAGCGGCCTTGAGATCTTGCCGCTGCGACCATGCGCGGCGCACCGCTTCTGCGAGAGAAGGGCTTTCGGATGGAAGCACGTCTAGTTTCTCTTCGATTTGGATCTTGAGTCCCAGAGGCAAGCCGATGAGCCGCGCGAGGGCATTCTTCTGTTTTTCAAAATCGCCAAGCTGCGACCGCAGCCGCTGCTGCTCGGTTTGCAATTCAACCAAGCTTCGGTTGGCGTCGATAGGAGCCTTATTGCCAGCATCGGCCTGCGCGCGCGCCTGTTTGTAACTGGCCTCGGCATATTCGACTTCTCCGCGCTGCTCTTCAATCAGGGCGGCTGTTGCCATCAATTGCAGATAAGTGCCAGCCACGGCGACAATCACCTCTTCACGAGCCTGGAGCGCGTCAAGCGCGGCGGCATTGGCCGACTGACCAGCCGAACGTAAATTGTGGATTGCAGTAAAGTCCATGAGGCTCTGCTGCAAAGATCCATGCGCATCGTAATAATGAAACGGGCCAACCGTCGTGGGGAACTGGAACGGCAGTGCACTGCCCAAGGCGCTGGCGCTGAAACCTTCGGCAGCAAGATCGATCTTGGCAGCATTCTCCGCAAGACTGGCGCTGATGTTGGGCAGCAGCGAACTGCGCACCAACATGCGCTGCGCACGCGCCTGGCGAGAAGCTGTATCGGCACCGATGATGCCGAGATTGGTTTCAAGTCCACGCCGCACGGCATCGGCGAGCGTCAGCGTGATGGAGCCGGAGGGCGCATTTGGGCCAAGGATGCTGCCGGAGTAGGCGCCTTGCACCTGGATCTGCGTATTGACCGTGTTGACGCTTGTGCCCGGCGATGGAGTGGCCGATTGCTGCATCGTCGCTCCCCCCTGCGGACGGCCCGAGAGCGGAAGCTGCACGGCGCGGGTTCCGCCGCTTTGGGGCGGCGACTGCATCTGTCCCCATGCGGCCGTTCCCACTGCCGCGACCAAAATAAAGGCAAGCCGAGGAACTGGCCTGATGGCGCGGGGAGCCGGGAAATGGTTCTTGCGGTGGTGATTTTTGAGAAAATACATACTCGTCTGTATTTAATATAAGATGTGACGAGGAATTTGTCACCCCGTCGCTTAGAATTTCATTTATGGCCGAATCTTCTTCAAGCACGATCAACAAGCACCAAGCGCGGACCCTGGATACGAAAGCCCGGATTTTAGATGCGGCCCAAGCACTCTTTGCCGAGCAGGGTTTCGAGAATACCCAACTTGAGGAAGTGGCGGCCCGCGCCGGTCACACACGCGGCGCCATTTATGCGCACTATTCCAGCAAGGAAGATCTCTTTCTCGCTCTCATGGAGCAACGGGTGCACACGAAGTTTCCCGCCGTGTACCAGATTGTCGGAAGCGAGCCGGACTTGAGCAAGCGACCGGGCATCTTCAAACGCTGGGTCGCGGGCCAAGTGTGCGATCCCTCCTGGGGCACGCTGTTATTGGAGTTCAAACTCTATGCGATGCGGCGGCCACGATCGCGTGAAAAGCTGCAGCACTTATACGAATTGATGTTCGATGCCACGGCCAGGAATTTTGTAGAACTGCTGTTCGGCGAGAGCCTCACCAAAGCAGCGAAAGCAGCAGCAGAGCGGCGATTGGCGGTGATGGGGGCAGTATTGAGCGCGGTGGTGCTCGAAAGCCATTTCCGGCCCGAACTGCTGCCGAGAAACCAGTTGCAGACGCTGATCGAGGAACTATTCGACGCCTTGGTTCATGCGTAACAGATATCCTGCCCTTGAAGTTCGCACCGCAAAACCATTACGTCGAAGGAAAGCCTGCGTGCTTTAGCAGCCACTCTTCCTGCTGCCGATAGACAGGCGTGGAAAGAACCATGCTTGTGGTCGGCATTCCATAAGGCAAAAGTCTTTCGATCAGCGCCTCCAGCAAATCAAGCGACGGCAAAGCTACCTTGAGCAGAAAAGCATCTCCACCGGTAATGTGATGGCACTCTTGAACTGCATCGAGAGAAGGAAGGATTTTAAGAAAAGGACGGTAATGATTGTTGTCGCAGGTGAGGCGAATAAACGCGACAACGGAAAAGCCGAAGGCTTTCTTGTCCAGAATCGCGCGGTATCCAAGAATGACCCTGTTACTTTCAAGTTGATGCACACGCTCAGCGACTGCCGAAGGAGACAGGCCAACTTTTCGACCTATCTCTGCGTAGGAAAGTCTCGCATCGGTGGCTAGCATCGTCACGATGTTGTCATCGATCGAGTCGCGCTCCTGACTTCCAGCCATGGGGCACAATCCTTTTTTGCGACAGAGAAAGTAAATGCTATGAATACTATCGCATGAACAGATTCAGTTTTTCCGACTTACACGTGCGAAGTAGAAAGTGCAGCCTATGGTACATCGCGAGCAATGAGAAGAACGAGACACATCAGGAGATCGGGCAGTAGCTATACACATAACTCCGTGTAACTGCGGCAGGTAAGCAGATAGCTAATTGGTGAAGCAAATACAGATCGAAGGAGAAACTCCCCCGCCCCGACTTATGTCAGAACAGGGGAGCATCATCTACGCCTAGAAGCTGTAACGGAGTGAGAATTCCTGGCGGCGTGGCGTATTCAGCATTGCACTGTAATTGCCAAAAGTGCCACTGGTTGGATTCGTGGTGAGATAGCGCGTGTTAAAGCGAACTGCGTTGCTCACGTTGAAGACCTCCCACGTGAATCGCAGGTTTTGTTTACTGGTAATCCCAAACACCTTTGAAAGGCTGGCATCATCGTCAAAGTAGCCATCGCCACGATAGGCATTGCGCTGGCCGGCTTCGCCGGGATACGGCAAGCGAATCCAGGGTCCGCCCGTTGACGTGGAGTTAGTGATGGCAAGCGCATTCGCGAACGCGCTGGGAACTTTTCCAGGCGCCTTGACGGTATGAGCATTAAAGTTAGCCACCTTGACGGAGTAACTGCTGATTTCCCAGTCCGTGGTGTAGCCGCCTTCTCCAATAGAGAACGGGAATCCACTGGTCCAGCGAAGGACAGAAGCCAGCCGCCAACCGCCGATCACTGAATTCGTTAGCCGGTTGCTATTCCCGGCGATAGCTTTCCCCTTGCCGAACGGCAACATATACGATCCGTTGAGAGTGACGAGGTGACGCGTGTCGAAGTCGGACACGGCACGCGACTGCGAAGGCATAAACGAATTGGTAAGATAGCTGCCCGAACCGCCGGTGATGGTGCTGCTCGTCATTTCGCTGGAGCGCTCTGCGTCCGATCCCTGGTCAATTGAGTTTCCTAACGTGTAACTCAGATCCATCTGAAAGCCGTGAGTCATGGGGTGGCGGAGAATGAACTGCCCGGCATGGTAGGAAGATGCGCCGTTGGTTGTCCATGCGAAAAGGCTCGCAAATTGATTCTGCCAGAAGCGGGACGAGGAGGTCTTGCAGCCATAGGAAACGGTGCCGGAGCAATAGAAATCGATATCGGCCAAAGCAGTTGTTTCACCTAGCACACTGCGATAGGTGCTCCACTCGTTGCAGTAGATGGCTTGTGTGGCCGAGCGGCCCGGGTTGGGGCAGGCGGCAGTTGAGACGTTGGCCATGTAAGGAAAGACGTTTTCAAAATATGCGATCGGCTGCACGGTGGCTTTTCCGTTTCCGCCATTCGCATCGACCAGCGCTGCCAGTTGCGCGCCAGCCTGGAAGTAGGACATGCCGGACTTCGGATCTTTGAAGTTTACCGGCGTTGCCAGATCCGATTGTTCGAGCAGGTGGCGGCCAAGGCGCCCCACATAGTCCGCCTCGATCGTAAATCCACCCGGGAGCGAACGCTGCACCGACAAGCTGAATACCTGCGCATACGGCGTCTGCAGGTGGTTGTCGACACCCCAGCTAATCGAGAAATTATTCAACGGGGGCGCATAGGGAAATGTTTGAACGGGCGCACCGGAGGCCACCGGCAAGTTAGGCAGCGCGGTGCGACTGACGAAGCGCGGCGCCTGCTCCGGGCCTAGCTGTCCCAATGGGCTGCTGATCTTCGATGCGAGTCCAAATGATCCGGATTGATTGAAGGCGTTCACAATTCCCTGGCCGAAGTGGTCGTAATACATACCCCAACCGGCACGGACAGAAGTCTTGCTATCCAACGTGTAGGCAATGGCAAAACGTGGTGCGATATTAGCCTTCTGTTTTGACCAGTAGCCCGGGCGACCATAGAGTGGGCCGTTGGGCGCGAAATAAAGAGTGGGTTCGTATACGTTGCCCAGGTCTGCGGCGGCCTGGCGCTGTTTGAAAAAGGCATCGGTGTCGATGGTAGGCGCAGCCGATTGACCCGAAGTATCGTAAGGCGTCTGAAGAATTGTGTGGTGAATGCCAAAGGTGATCGTAAGCTTATCGGTCGGTCTCCAAGCGTCTTGCAAATAGTATTCAAACTCATTCGCCGTGAAGTGCCGATTGACAAAAGCGCCCTGTGCCAACAGGCTGCCCGTGTTGCCGTCTGGGTTGACGCTGTAGTTGATGTTGCGAGTGAGCGAGGACTCCGCTCCGATGATGTTTCCAAAGGCATTCAGAAAATTGGATTTGAAGCTGCTCGCAACTGCCGGGCCGCCGACCAAGGTCGGACTGGGCAGACTCCCAGACGATAGCCCTTGAGGATTGGTCGTGCCGCTGTCCCATGAGTTCATATCGGTGCTGCTGTTGTTGTGAATGAGGCGCCAGGTACCGCCAACCTGCAGGTTGTGATGGCCCTTTGTCCAACTCAAACTATCGGTGATCTCGTTGACCGGCACCGTGCGAATGTTGCTGCGGGTCTCCGCGGTTGGAGCGGCGATGTAACGCACATCCGTATAGGAGCCGTGCCCCTGGCCCGATGTAGCCGTACCCTGGCGGATGTAGCCGTACCGAATATCATTGACCAAGCTTGAGCTGATGCTCCATGTATCTCCGGCAGCGATGCCCTTGCTGTTGTCTTCGGTTGTGGTCTGGGGGGCTTGGCCGGGAAACTGCTCGGATGCAGAGATTACGTCTTTCTGTAAATTGCCTCGAACAAAAATATGATGAGTTCCGACAGGGGTCCAGTCGATCTTGAGGATGCTGGTGTTGTGCGAATACGGCGTTGGCGACGAAAAGGTGTAGGAGCCCTCATTCAATCCATCGCCCAAGGTTGTGCCATTCGCTGCCGGGAGTTGTGCGAAATAGGACAGAATCGCCGAATCGACACCCGGCCCGTTCGGACACACATTATTGGTCGTGCAAGCCGCATCCATCTGCGCGACCTGTGCGGGACTCAGTACATTCGTGCCCCCTGCAGAGTCCTTATAAAAGACGTTGCCCGCGGCATACTGCGCCGTTGGAACTTCTTGCGTGACTGTCGTGCTCTCACGCGTACGCGATCCTTCATAGTTAAAGAAATAGAAAAGCTTGTCCTTTTGGATTGGGCCACCGAAGGTTCCGCCAAAGGTATTGCGCGTAAGTTGAGGCGGTTTATTGGCAAGTCCGCCTGCAACCTCCGTGTGCTTGTTGAACCAGTCATTAGCGGCGAAAGCTGCATTCCGGAAGTATTCATAAAGACTGCCGTGGATGCTGTTGGTGCCGGACTTCGTCACCAGTGTAACTTGTGCACCGGAGGAACGACCGGCATCGGAGTTTGCGCTCGAAGTGGTAACGCGGAACTCTTCGGTGGAGTCCATCGTCGAGCGAAGCACTCCGGTAAATGCATATCCGTTGGTCTGGTCGTTATCGTCAAGTCCGTCGAGAGTGATGTTGCCCTGGTCGGAACGGGCACCGGCGACTGCGCCAAGCCGGCTGTCCTGAGTCGCCGAAGGATTGCTGGCAGAGGCGTTGTTGTTGAAGTACAACACGCCCGGCTGCAGGCTCAAAAGATCGGGCACGTTGCGGGAGTCGACCGGCGTCGCCTCGATTTCTTCACTGTTGATGGCATTGCCGAGGGTCGCGTCACTGAAGTTGAGCGTGGTGCTCGCTGTCACTTCCACCGTCTCGTTTGCGCCCACCACCGGCAACGCCAGGTTGATGGTGGCCGGCTGACTCACCAGCAACTCAACACCTTCGGTCTGCGTGCCTAGTCCGGGAGCGGTCGCCGAAATCGTATAACGTCCCGGAGCCAACTGGTTGAAGCTATATTCGCCCGTTCTGCTTACCTTTTGTGACTGGCTTTGTTGAGTGACTTCGTTGATGAGGTTGACCGTGGCATTCACGACCACAGCCCCGCTGGTATCGGCAATCGTGCCATGCAGGGATGTGGTCGCATTCTGAGAGAACGCAATGAGTGAAAAAATAAAGACGTAACATACGGCGAGAACCTTACGCATGACTGGAGTCCTCCAAAGGTATAAGTTGATCGACGAGTTTCGTTCTTTGTTTTCGCGGCTATTTTTCGTATCAGGGCTGCGCCGTGCCACCGCCACTGCGCGCATTCTTTTTTCCCGGTGCGGGCCGTCCAGCAGGTATCTCGGCTTCCTCCGGCGTGGCAGAGGCCTCAGCGGAAGCCTTGAGAGGTGAGGCAGAAACCTCCGCGGGCATGGGTGGATCGTCGAACTGATATAACGCGTTGAACAGATAGCGGTAGGTGCCGTGCGCCTGTCCGCGCTGCTGGGGCTTGAAGCCGTAGAGGAAGATGCGACCACGGCCATAGCTAACCTCCAGTGCCGCGATCTTGTCATGCAGCACTTCCTGGTGGATGATCATTCCACTCTCGAGTACGTCTCCTTCTCTTGCGTAACGAGCCAGCACGGCACCTTTGAATCCAGGGAGAACCTCGAATGCGGGCCCACGCTCGAACATGACGACAGGAGAAGACGGCACACCAAAGTTGATCGGCAGCTCCGGATGTTGTGTCTCAATACGCAGCAAAGCGCCTGCACAATAAAACTTGTCGCTGGGCATCCCCTGAAGAACGTTGCGGACCGGGAGCGACATCAACGGAATCAAACTGCCTGCCGTCTGATTGAAAGCGACGAGCGTGCCGCCGGCGCGCACAAATTCGCGCAGGTTGTCGAGCCCCGCTTGTTCAATCCCTCCGGCATACTGCCCCGGCACCATCCCCGGATGAAAGCCGCTCATGAGTTGGCTGCTGTTCATGTCAGGAAGAATGATGATGTCGTAGCGGCTGCGGAGATTTGCCGAGCGGATATCGGCGTTGTAGAGACTCTTCGCCTCGTAGTGATAATTCTCAAGAATCCAGCGCGTCCACCCTTCATCGATCGAGGCATTCCACGGTCGATAGAGTCCGATCCGCGCTTTTTTCAGAGCGATCGTATGCTCGGGCGGCGGCACAGAAGACGCCCCTACAGCGAACTTGCTTACCAGATCATTCGCGGTCGAGCGGCTCACTCCACTTACGATGAAAGCGCCCTTTTCCATTCCTTCAGATGTCTTCACGGCATCTGTAGCAACGGCTACGGTTCCGCCCTGGCCGAGCACCGCATTCACAACCTGGAAGGCATTGTTGGGTTTGTGGCTGATGGCAAATGTAGAACCCGTCCCGTCAACACTGGCTTCGGGCAACTTTACTTCTTCTATCTTCGCCATCTTGCTGCGCTGTTCCGCTTCCAGAGGGTCGGACACCACATCCACAGCAACGCCCATCTGCAGAGGCAAAGTCCAGCCGGTGAGGTCATAAGGCAGGTGCGCGCCAGCCGCGGTTTGATCCGTCGCCAGAGCCGGATAGACTTGCCGCTCGAACAACTCTTTGGCAAGCGGCGAGAAGGGTTGATCCATCGGGATCACCCACGAACCGGCAGGATAGGAGATACCGTTCGCATGGAATCCAGTCTGCGTCTGATATACATCCAAACCGTTGTCGATCATCTTCTGCGCCAGCAACCCGGCCTCCGGTGTATCGGCCTGCTTGTCACTGATCACATACGCAAATGGGGGCTCCGTGCGATGGCGGTTATCCCGCGCCGTCTGGTAGCGATTGAACTGCAACGACTCGGAGTTCTTCGCGGCCAGATCGAGCACCGACATGGAACCGGCAACCATATAGTCAACCGCGTCTTTAAGGCGCCACCAACCGCCTTCCCACGGAGTTGTGTACATGCTCAGCGGACGCAGGTCGCCGTATTGCGACGGAAATTCATCGACGGTATAAAGCCGCGGCGTCGCATATTTATAGAGAGCCGTTTCAGTGAAAAAAGAAATCTCTCCGCGGAAGACGCCGGCCCAGTCCGTAAAGCCCGCGTACCAGTTATCGAAACGAGACTCTGAAATGGCCCCGGGCATGTTGTGCTGATCCAGATAGGCAGACATATTGGTGCCGATCACGTTCAACCAGCTACGCACATAGGGGCTGATGTTACTCGATATCGGGTCTGCAAACGGAGGAATCCAGATGCGCGCGGGAAACGGAGCGGTCTGATGCTGGCAATAAAAGATGTCGGGACTGTATTCAATCTCGGCCCGCGCGATGACCTGCTCTTCTTTCATATTGAGCATGAAACCGTCTCGGTTGTTATCGTGGCCGACGTACTCCTGATAGAGCCATGGCATGGGAGCCACTTCATATTTGGTTCCCAGATTCTTCCGGTACCAGGACACCACCATGTCCTGCCCATCCGGGTTCAGCGTGGGCCAAAGCACCAGGATGACATTCTTCAGGATCGCGTCGATCTCAGGGTCGTTGGTTGCGGAAATAAGCTTGTATGCGAGAGCGATGGAATGCTGCCCGCCGGCCACTTCAGAGGAGTGCAGCCCTCCGTCGATGTGAACGATCACCTTGGATTCCCGAGCCAAGGCATGTGCCTGGGCATCGTCCAAGCCGTCCGCAGTTGCCAGTTGACGGGCATTTTTCTTGTATTCATCGAGCTTGGCCAGGTTTTCAGGCGAAGAAATTACAGCGACTTCGATGTCGCGGCCCTGTGTGCTCTTGCCAACCGTGAACATTTTCATGCGGTCGGTAGTGGCCGCCAGCGCATGGAAATATTTGACCGCGTCTTCGTAGTTGGCAAGGTAGAAATCGTCACCGGGAGTATGCCCCAGCACCGAAACCGGCGTGGGCACCTCAGCCGATAGAGCAAGTGAGAGGGGAAGAAGAAAGAAACAAAGACACCAGCGCCACGAACACCTAAGTGATTCCATCCAAATCCTTTCGAGATACGATCGGTAAAGATGAGGGTCTACGGTTCCTTCAGTGCCATGCACAGACGGAGAAAAAAGCTGATTTCGTGAAACCACGAACTGGATGTGCGGATACGAGAGCCCAGTGGAGCGATGGGGACCGCTTCACGGAAGAAAAACTGGAGGATGAAGATCTCATCCGCGCTTTCAATAGATGAATTTAAATTTACCTAAAAATAACTGATTTGAAAATAGCAATTCAACGGTTTTTTATGGGGTCGGACACAATAATCGCCGATTGAGAGGCGCCTCGACCAACGAATGCGTGACAAAAATCGCTCTTGCGGCCCGGGTTCTCCAGTTCACCTAGCCCGATTTCCCTGAGCGGCCCAAGTCGTGACGCTCACATCTCCGCGCATTCGAACCATCGTTCAACGGAGGTACGGGGTAGGCCGCACAGCCGGCCTATGAGCTATCTCTCTGTATAGAACGTGTAGGTAGCCGTATAAGGGACACGCGCTGTTTTTCCAGCATCGGCTGAATTTTGACAGCCCGATGCGGGCGCAACACCGCCGTGAGTCTCAGTACGCCGAATGAATTCAATACCGGCAAGGCTTCCTGTGGCGGTCCCGGCTTTGGCGTGCAGCAATAGCCACGCCACGGAGCCGGCTTCAGGAGCGGGCTTGCTGGCTATCAGCTCGCCTTGAACCTGGCTGCCGTCGATCAGTTTCCATGTGGGACCGGCAAAGTGGCTTCCGATTTCTTTCCCGGAAGCATCCAACAACTTCGCATCCGGAGCCTTCAGGAGCCACTTGAATCCATCGTGCGCGTCGGTACACATATAAATCTGGACTCCGTCTCCCTTCGCTTGCAGCACGGCGCGAGTCCCGGCTGGAAGATCGATCGGCCCACCGCTTTGCTCGGCAGGCAGAGAGGGGACATGCAGGGTCAGGATCGAAACCGCAGCCGTGATCAGAGATACCGACAATATGCGCATTGAGGAAAGTTTACCAAAACATCGAACGCCCACGAGGCGAACGGCATGAATATCCTCAAGCTTTCAGTTGCAGCAGAGCGGGCCTCAGTGGATATCGATAAGCGGGAATGATGACCCCACTTTGCGAATCGAACGGAGGTGGCATAATTGTCGGGTCCGCTCGTCAGTGCGAAAGGCTGATCCATGAACAGGGTGCAGTACCGTCGTTTCCTAATTGCCTGTATCGTTGCAGTCTTGCTTGCGACGACCTTTCTGCAACTCGCTCTCATAGCGGACAAGAACTCCGCCACCTGGGACGAGCCGGACCATATCTACTCCGCATATATGCAAGCGAAACATGGAGATTTCGGGCTCAACCCGGAACACCCGCCGCTGATCAAATTTCTCGGCGCGCTGCCGCTGCTCAACATGCAGTTCAAGATGCCCGCGCTTCAGGGGCGTCCTTACCGGCTTGAAGAAGCTGTTGGCGGCCGGGACTTTCTGTTCGGCAATGACGCAAACACGATTCTGTTCCGCGTCCGCATTGCAACTTCGGTGATCACGATCCTGTTGGCGTTGCTGGTGTTTCTAGCCGCGCAGGAAATGTTCGGCACCGGAGCCGGCGTCATTGCTCTCAGTCTCATCGCTTTCGATCCCACGTTACTCGCACATTCAGGGCTGATGACGACCGATGCAGGCGGGGCTTGCTTCATGTTCGCCTCGATCTATGCTTTCTACCGCTATGCCAAATCGCCCTCCAACATCAGGCTGCTCCTTGTCGGGCTCGCGGTGGGGTTGGCGTTGGCCTCAAAGCACAGCAGCGTGCTCCTCTTTCCCATGTTGCTTCTGTTGAGTGTTGCCGAAGTCATCTGGCCCCACAGCTCGCGGCGCGCTGAAAGCTCCTCCAACCTCCGCACCCGCTCTCTCCGGTTCGCGGCGGCACTCGCCGCAATCGTACTTCTATCCATCGGCATACTTTGGGCATCCTATGGATTTCGCTATTCTGCGAGAGTCGACGGGCTGCAACTCAACCCGGCCATTGGAGCACAGTTCGCACGCGTCCCCAGCCATTTTGAAGGGTCTGTGCTCGCCGAGATTGCCAGGATGCATTTACTTCCGGAGTCTTATCTCTACGGCTTTGCGCACGTGCTGATTCAGTCGAAGGCATTTACCAGCTTTTTGCTGGGTACGATCTATCCACATCCGGTCTGGTTCTATTTTCCTGTTGCCATCGTCATCAAATCGACCCTCACGTTCCTGATCCTTTTCACGATCACAGTGTGGGCAATCGCGACGGGCAGACTGCGCGCGCGTCGCGAAATCCTCTACATGGCCGCGCCTGCCGCGATCTACATGGCCTTTGCGATGGCAGGGGGCATGAACATCGGGATTCGGCACGTGCTGCCGATCTATATATTTCTCTCTGGACTGATTGCCGGTGCAGCCTGGAAGCTCATCCAGAGAGATCGTCGCTGGCTCTATGCGGTCGCCGCGCTGCTTGCGTTTCAAGCCATTTCGGTGATACATGCCTTTCCGGCTTATGTCTCTTATGCCAATGAGGCAGCAGGCGGCCCTTCGGCGGTCCATACTCTGCTCAGCGATTCCAGTTCCGATTGGGGGCAACAATTAAAGGCAGTAAAGCGCTACACAGACGAGCACAGCATCAGGAATTGCTGGTTTGCCTACTTCGGTCAAGGCGTTGCGGACTTCAGCTATTACGGCATTCCGTGCAAGCCTCTCATCACGGCTGATTCACTTTACTTCGACGGCCCGCACGATGTGCCGCCGGCGATCAATGGACCGGTATTCATGAGCGCCGGCGTGCTGTCCGGCTTTGAGTTCGGCCCCGGTGCGCTGAATGCCTATGAACAATTCAAGCAGCTCAAACCCGCTGCAGTCATCGACTATAGCGTCTTTGTCTACGAGGGACACTTCGAGATTCCCCTCGCCGCTGCTCTGAGCCATGCACAAAAAGCAGGCTTGCTGCTGACGCAGAAGAAATTTCCAGAGGCTCTGGCAGAAGCACAGCAAGCCGAAGCCTTGGCGCCCGATTCAGCGAGCGTCAACGCGACACTGGGCAGGGCGCTCGACGCGAACGGCTGCGAGCAGGAGTCGCTTCCCTTTTATCGGAAAGCACTCAAGCTGGCGCAAACCATAGAGCCTCGGTTCCAGCAATCCCTGATCGCGGCGATGGAACAGCGGGTGGCTGCAGCATCCGGTAAACACGTTGACTAGGAAAAGACAAATTTCTGGCCGACATATCCCACACTGAAGTGAGTTGGGATGGTTGGTGAGCGAAGTTCCCCGGCCTGTCTTTGGGGCGGCGTGTATTCAAAACCGCCCCAAAGACATTGCTGGAGAGAGCGTGCGTCCGAAGCTAGTTCGTAACCTCGATTCCGCTGACCTTTGGCAGGTCCGCAGCACCGGTCGCGAATTGAATGGTAATAGCTCCTGAAGCATTGGCGGTTGTGGTGAAGGACTTGACAATCGCGATATTCTCACCGCCCGCGGCAGCAAAGACATCGAAGTTCGTCAATACCTGCGTGCCATTGATCAGGACATTGAACTCACGCTTGCCGACACTCGTCCAATAAGTTTCGGCAAAATGCAGATTGACGATATAGTTTGTCCCAGGCGTCAGGTTGGGTATGGTGTAGGTGAAAGCCCCGAACCTCTCAGTCTGATATACGACCTGGGGTGCAGGATTCGCCACCAAAGACGTATTGATGGCGGCGGTTGCCGATGACGGTGTGCCACCTACATAGTCCTCATCGGCCAGCCATGTGCCACTGGCTACGCCGCCCGCATCGATCTTGAGATCGGTGGCCGGTGGAACATTTGTGGATTGGGCGATCTCAATACCGCTGACCTTCGGCAGGTCTGCGGCGCCGGTTGCGAATTGAACAGTGATGGTCCCGGAAGCACTGGCGGTTGCAGGAAACGATTTGACGATTGCGATGTTCTCGCCGCCCGCAGCAGCAAAAACGTCGAAATTCGTCAGCACCTGCGTGCCGTTGATCAAAACATTGAACTCGCGCTTGCCCGCAGCCGTCCAGTAAATCTCGGCAAAATGCAGATTGACGGTGTAACCTCTGCCCGCGGTCAGGCCGGGAATGGTATAGGTAAAGGCGCCGAAACGCTCAGTCTGATAAACGGCCTGAGGCGCAGGATTCGCCAGCAGTGAAGTATTGATGGCCGCGGTCGTCGCCGAGGCTGTGCCGCCTACATAATTCTCATCGGCCAAGTAGCTGCCCGCGGCCGCACCACCCGCATTGATGTCGACGACATCAGTGTTGTTGCCTTGTGTGATGCTATAAGCCGCAGTCGCCACTGCGCTGGTTGAATAGCCGGCGGCGGTGGCGACAGCTTCTATCGTCTCGCTCGCGTTGACGGTAATCGGCCCTGAATAGACTGCAGAGGCGGTTGTCGGCGTAGTTCCATTGGTGGTGTAGTAGATCGCCGCGCCACCGGTGGCATCGCTGATCGTGACCGTTTGGGAACCGGTATAGGTTCCCGCAGCCGGGCTGAACGCCGGCGTTGCGGTCGCCGTTACGGGCGGCAGGGTGGACGATTGCGTAATTTCAATGCCGCGGACCGAGGGCAGGTCGTCATAACCCGGCGTGAACTGCACCGAGAGAATTCCGTACTCGTCCGATGTGCCGGTGACCTCTGGAATAACGGCTTGATAAAGAGCGCCGGCGTTGGCGAAGGTATCGTAATTTGTTAGAACCTGATTGCCGTTCACTGCCACATTGAACTCGCGAAGGCCGGCGGCGTTATAGTTAGCGACGCCTTCCGCAAGGTGTAAGCGAATGGTGTAAGTGGAATTGGGGGCAAGGCCGGTAAAGAAATAGCCGAATGCGCCGTACCGCTCCGTCTCGTAGACCGCGGCTGGCGCCGGGTCCGCAACGCCTGTCGTGCTGATGGCCTGTGTCGTGGTATTTGTTCCACCCGCAGCAGTGATCGGATTCACCGGCAGACCGAAATTGCCGGCATCCACATCAGCCTCAAACGCGCCCTCTACCGGACCGCCTGAATCGATTGCAACATAGGTTGTGGAACCGGGTGCTTCGCCATAAGCCACACCACCGGTCGAAGGCGTTACATCCAACGCGCGAATTTCGGGCTGGTCCGCCGCCCCAGGAGCCAGTTGAAGGTAGATCACTCCGTTGCGATCGGCCACAGTATTGATCGTCTTGGTCACCACTGTGTTCTGTGCGCCGGCAACCGCGAAGATGTCGAAGTTCGTCAGTACCTGATCGCCGTTGATGAGCACATTGAACTCGCGTTGGCCAGCGCCTGTCCACGCCGACTCGGCAAAATGCATCCGAACGTTATAACTGCCGCCCGGTGTGAGATGTGCGATCGTCCATGTCTGCGGTCCCCAGCGCTCGCTATGATAAACATCCTGAGGCGCGGGGTTAGCGACTCCGCCGGTGTTCACCGTTGCAGTAAATGCGTTTGTAAACCCGCCACTCACCAGGGAATTCACAATGTATGCGCCGGTACCGCTGTAGCCGCCCGCGCTCACATAGATGGCGCCTCCGTTAGCTCCCACACCGCTAGCGGGCAGGGTCACCTGTACCTGGGGCGCAGCCGATTCTCCTGAATATTCTCCGCTGCCGGTGACGGTGTAGTAGTAGGTCTTGCCGGGAGTGAGATTGGCGTCGGTATACGTCGTTCCCGTAATGTTGTTTGCAATCAACGTCTGGTTGATTTGGGGAAGGACCGCAGAATTGGGCTGAGCCTGGGAGTGCGGCGCAACTCCGGAGACCTGGCTCCGATAGACGTTATAAGTCACATTGCTGCTCGTACTTCCCGTCCAATTGAGCGCAACCTGGCTCTGAGAGGTCGCTGTCGCCGTCAAACCCGTGGGAGGGGCGGGAGAGGTCGCCTGGTATACACGGACGTAGTCGATCAGCAGGGTCTGAGGATAAGTTGTCGCACTGCTCACGTTGCCGGGAAAGGGTCCGCCCATGTTCAGGTCGAGGATGATGAACATAGGATTATTGAACGGCCATGCGGCCAATCCGCCGTTGTCCCAGGCCTGATTCGCCATGATGTCGGCCGCAGATATCGTGCCGTAGATGTTGGTGATGTCATCCACATAAAAGCTGATTTGGTTAGGACTCCAGATGGCGCCGAAGATGTGATAGCCGCCCCATCCACCGCCCAACGTATCTCGAACTCCCAACCCCTCGTTGGCATAGGCCGGTCCGTGAAGAGTGCTGTAGATTTGGGTTGTGTTGGCCGCGCCAATGTACTCCATGATGTCCATTTCGCCGCAGCCCGGCCAATTGATAGCGGGAATGTTGGTCCCCAGCATCCAGAAAGCAGGCCATACTCCCTGATTTCCGCTCCCGGCGGGCAGCGTGATGCCTGCCTCGATGCGCCCATATTGCGCACTGAACAGCGCCGTTGTGTTGTTGGTGTTGGTCGTGAAAACCCGCCCCGTCGTCATGCCGTTCGGGGCTCCGGCTGCCGCACGGGCGACAAGGGCAAGATTGCCGTTGCCATCCAGGTAGACGTTCGGGGCGGCCGGATTGCACCCATTCGTTGTCTGCCCGTAAAGACAGTTATACGACTGGGCTCCATCCGGGGTGAGCCCCTGCTGCAGAGTCCAATATTGAGGGTTGGGGGCGGACCCAGCGGCGCCGCTAAATTCATCATTCCAAATCAGCGTCCAATCTTGTGCCTGGGCCGATGCGTTCAATCCCGCAGCGAGCGGCATCAGAACGGCCAGAAACAAGAACAGGCCGAAGCTACTGAATCGAATTGCCTTGTGTGCCATAGAGTCATCCCTCCGGATGGAAAATCTGGACTCGTCTCGACGAACCGCCATTGACTCTAGGCACCTGAGAGAAGGACGCGAAACGTTACCTCCGTTATTTTGCAGTTACAGCGCGGTTACCTTGCACGTTACTTCGGTATAGAAAGTGGTCTATAGTCATATGTTGCATTCCGGCCTGGCTGCTCGCGGGCTCCTGAATCCTGCTTGGCCCCGTGAATCGGAGTCTGGATCAGGGGAAATTAAGGTGAATCGTGGAGAGCAGTGTGGCGGAGATTTTTGCCGTATGACGACCCAGGGAATGCCCCCCCATCCGGAGCCCGTAGCTCCAGACCGCATCGCAGAAGAACGCGCAGCGATACGCGCCGTGCTGGTCTCCGGCACCTTCGACAAAATGCCTCGGTTGGCGAACCTGCTCGAATATATCTGCGAACGCTATTTTGAAGGCAACAGCGAAGCGATCAAAGAGTATTCCATCGCAATGGATGTCTTTGGGCGCCCCCAGTCTTTCGATCAGGCCACGGACTCCATCGTTCGAGTGCAGGTTTTTCGGCTTCGGAAGAGGCTCCGCGAATTTTATGACCGGGAAGGTGCGGATCAGCCCATAGAGATCGTTCTGGCCACGGGTCATTATCGCCCTCAATTCATCGACCGGCTTCCTCGGGCGCAGTTGCTGAATCGACCATTGGAGCCGGCCCCGGAGGCAAACCTGGCGCAGGTGGAAGCTCCCATGGATTCGCCTCCTACATTCGAAGCCAAAGCTCCCAGCTTGCCGCCGGAAGATCCGCCGGCAGAAGAAAGTCCGGCCTACCCCAAGGATCACGATCCTTCGGAACTCGCTCCGCCCCTTCAGTCCCCCCGGCGTATGTTGGGCTGGCGACTTCTGGCTGGCGGCGCGATTCTGGCAATCGGCGCTGCTGCGGCTTCAACAATGGGGTGGTTCAATCACGCCCTTCATCCAGGCGGCAATGCTCCGCTGTCCGTGTCCGCATCGTCAATTTCAACCATTGCTCCGGGACCGGAGGTGCGTATCCGCTGTGGATACTCGCGGCCAATCTTCAAAGACGAGGAGGGAAATATATGGATGGCGGATCGATACTTCACCGGCGGCTCTGCCATTGACTTTCCTAAACAACATATCGCCCGCACCCGCAACCCGGAGTTGTATCTCACCGCCAGAACGGGAGTCTTTTCCTACAAGATTCCCCTCGATCCAGGCACCTATGAACTGCGGCTTCATTTTGCTGAAACTACCTACACTCCTACTAGTTCACTCGGCGGAGGAGAGAACAGCCGCGTGTTCGATGTTCAACTCAATGGCCGCCCTCTCCTGAGGCAATTCGACATCGTCTCCGATGCCGGCGCGGATACCGCCGACGTGCGCGTGTTTCGGGATATTACTCCGGAGAAAGATGGCTACATTCACCTCGATTTTTCCGGCTCGCTGGGCCTCCCCGTCATCAATGCGATCGAGATTGTGCCGGGTGTGCCGCACCGCTTGCGCCCCATCCGCATGGTGGCTCAGAACAGCTTCTTCGTGGATAAATCGGGTAACTTATGGATGCCGGATACCTACTATAGCAGCGGACAGCTTGCCGCGGACAAGGTCGTGATCGCCGGCACGGCAGAGCCTGACCTGTATGCCGGAGAACGATATGGGAACTTCACTTACGCCTTGCCCGTAGATGAGGGAACCTATAAGTTGACTTTGTACTTTTCAGAGAAATATTGGGGCTCGGATGTCTCAAAAAAAGGAGGCGTGGGCAGCCGTGTCTTCGATGTACTTTGCAATGGCGCCGCCTTGACGCGCCGACTGGATATTGTGAAAGAAGCAGGCTCCGCACGCGCGTTGATCAAGACCTATCATGGCTTGCGTCCCAATGCGCAAGGCAAGTTGGTCGTCTCTTTCGTGCCTGACGCTAATTATGCAAGCGTGAACGCCGTCGAGGTGGAAGAGGAGAGACCTTGAGCAAGAACATCTCCGCTGCCTTTCTCCGGTTCCGTTGCCCTCGGACTCGGATGCATGGGCATGAGCTTATCCTATGGTGTGGTTCACAACGAGCAGGAGATGATCTCGCTGATGCGCACCGCCGTAGATCGCGGAATCACGTTCTTCGATACAGCAGAGGTTTATGGCCCGTTTATGAACGAGGTGCCGGTTGGCAAAGCACTCTCCCCTATTCGCAACAAGGTCGTTATTGCTACCAAGTTCGGCTTCAATCTCAAACCCGATAGAAGCCCTGGCTGGCAGGG
>JAATGG010000180.1 GCA_015654835.1 Terriglobales bacterium | reverse complement strand
GGTCAGGATTGGCCGCGGCTTGTCTATTGGGGCCATTATGTGGCGCACGACAACAATCGCGACGCGATGGGCATGACGCTGGACCTGACACGCAACGTGCTCGACACCTATCTCGACTGGCACGCGCAGGTGCTGCATGACCTGCATGAGTCGGTGCCGTTTCTCTATGACAACACGGTTGGCGACGGCCCGTACAACGCGTGGGTCGACCCCACCCTTGCCGACGAATGGGCCGAACTGGGCTGGAACAATGTGGCCCAGATGCAGGGCCTGGGCATGCCCGGGGTCTTTACGCACGGCGACTTCGATACCTGGAGCCCCGGCTACCTGATGTTCCTGGCGGGGATGCATAACGGGATCAGCCGGCTTTATGAAACCTTTGGCAATGGCGGCGCCGACACCGTGAAGCGCATTCTGCGGCCCGAAGAGTATTCGCGCACATGGTATCGCCAGAATCCTCCGCTGCCGGTGGTGACCTGGTCGCAGCGGGATAACAATAACTATGAGCAATCGGCGCTGCTGACGACCCTCTCCTATTTCTCGCATAACACGCGCCACTTTCTTGAAAACTACTACATCAAGAGCAAGCGGTCCATTCAAAAACCCGCGCTGGAAGGCCCTGCGGCGTATGTCATCGCTCCCGACGCTGCCGACACAAACCGGCTGGTCGAGTTACTCAAGATACTCAAGCGGCAGCATGTCGAGATACAGCAGTTATCCGAGCCGGCCACCTGCACGCTGGCGCCGGACAAGCGGGGCGATAAGCCGAAGCAGGAGACCTTTGCCGCGGGCAGCATTGTGGTGCGCATGGATCAGCCTTATTCGCGCATCGCCGATGCGCTGCTCGACCGCCAGTTCTGGGCGCCCGACGACCCGCAGAAGCATCCCTACGACGATACCGGCTGGTCGTTCAGCCAACTCTTCAATCTGAAGGTGGTGCGGGTTCCCGATGCGGGGATTCTGGCGGCCAAAATGTCCGCTGTGGACGATCCATCGGCGTTGGCCGGGAAGATTTCCGGCGCCGGCTCGGTGCTTGCCGTGGCCAACACGGGCCAGACCTCGCTGCTGTCGCTTGTCTACAAGCTCAAGGGCGCAAAGATCCAGGCTACGGAAAAGCCGTTCGACGCCGAGGGACACCATTTCGCGGCAGGGTCGCTGTTGATTTCCGGCGCCGCCGACGATCACGTCGCCGGAGCGCTGCACGATCTCGCGCTCGATGGTACGCGATTGGGGGCTACTCCATCGGTTGCGGCCCATGCCGTGGCCACTCCGCGCGTGGCCTTTATGCACACGTGGCTGGCGACACAGACCGAGGGCTGGTGGCGCTATGCCTTCGACGCGGTGGGCGTGCCCTTCGACTACATCAGCACGCAGACGGCGGCTAAAGAGACGGACCTGCGCACCAAGTACGACGTGATCATCTTCGCCCCGGTGGGCCGCTCGTCTACCCTCGACATTCTGGACGGGATGCCGATGTGGAACAACGCCATGCCGTGGCAGAAGACCGACCTGACGCCGAACCTGGGACGCATCGACAGCACCGACGACATACGGCCCGGGCTCGGCTACGACGGACTTGCCCATCTGAAGAAGTTCGTCGAGCAGGGCGGCCTGCTGATTACCTGCGAAGACACGGCGCAGTTCGCGATCGATACGGGCCTCGCGCCGGGCGTCAGCATCGCGCCCTCGGCGGATGCGCGCGTGGTGGGCACGGTACTCAACACGGTGTTCGTCAACCACGACAGCCCCATCGCTTTCGGCTATGGGCAGGGTGTGCCGGTGATCAGCGCGAGCGGCATGATATTCAACGTCAGCAATACGCTGGGCAGGACGGCGGGGCGCGTTTTGATGGACCCCTACGCGCAACGGCCGACCGGCCGCGGCACGCTGGACGACAGCGACGAGCCGCAAGGCCGCAAGATCACCGATCCCGAGCCGCTGGAAAAGCAGCAGCCCTGGCAGGCCCGCACGCTCAACGAAGAACAGACCCGCAACAATCCACAGGTGATTCCCGCGCAGTATCGGCCGGATGTGATTTTGCGCTTCTCCGATGCCAAATCTCTGCTGCTGTCGGGACTGCTCGACCACAGTGCCTCGATTGCAGAACATGCTGTGGTTGTGGATGCGCACCTGGGCCAGGGCAACGTGCTGCTGTTCGGCAACAACCCCATCTATCGCGGCGAAACGCTGGGCACCTATGCCATGGTGTTCAATGCAATCCTCAACTATCAGCAGCTCGGCCATGAGGCAAGTCACGAGCCTGCACATGAGCCGGGGGCCGCTGAAAAGCATTAACCAAAACGGCGACGCGGCAATTCCAGGACTCTGTTTCAAGACTGGGATTGCCGCGCAGGGCGTCTCGTTTTTGCATTCGCACTTTCACAGTAGCGGTCTTTTGTGTCACACTTGCACGCATGGGAAGCAAAGACAAAGGCAAGAAAGAAGTCAAGAAAGCGCCCAAGCCAAAGCCAAAACCGGAACCCGGCCGCAGACGCGAAGGGTTCACGCCAGCCCCGCCGAAGTAAGGTTTTGAATGCCGCCCTTCGGCGCGCTTACAGTGCACAAACACAGAAAGGCCCTTCCCGCGGGAAGGGCCTTTCTGTTGATGCTTTCTGCTGATATTTAAGGTGTCGCTGTCAGGCGACGACTTCAATGCCCATGGAGCGGGCGGTTCCCTTGATGCTCTTGATCGCGGACTCGACCGAGGAGGCATTCAGATCGGGCATTTTCTGGGTGGCGATCTCGCGCACTTGCGCTTCGGTCACCTTGCCGACCTTGTCCTTGTTCGGTGTGCCTGCACCCTTGGTCACGCCGGCCGCCTTCTTCAGCAGAATGGCTGCCGGAGGAGTCTTGGTGACGAAGGTAAAGCTGCGGTCCGCGTAGACGGTGATGACGACGGGGATAATGAGCCCGGCCATCTCCTTGTTCTGCGTGCGCGCGTTGAACTGCTTGCAGAACTCCATGATATTGACCTGGGCCTGGCCCAACGCGGGACCGACCGGGGGCGCCGGCGTCGCTTTGCCGGCTTCGATCTGGAGCTTGACGTAAGTAGAGACTTTCTTCGGAGGCGCCATGAATGTTTCCTTTGGAAACCAGCTTTAAGCTCCTAGCTATCGCCTTGCTGGACGGTTCCTTGTTCAAATTTTGGTGTTGGCGCTGGAAGCGTTCGCCTGCAACCGGGGCCTGCTAGGTAGGATCCCCCGGCTAGAAGCTGAAAGCTAGTAGCTAGCAGCTAGAACCAACTACTCAATCTTTTCGACTTTGCCAAATTCCAATTCTACCGGAGTGGAGCGTCCGAAGATGGTCACCATGACCTTGAGCGTTTCGCGATCTTCGTTGATTTCGTCCACGATGCCGTTGAAGTTGGCAAACGGGCCGTCGGTAATGCGGACGGACTCGTTCTTTTCAAACTTGATCTTGAGGCGCGGCTTATCCTTGGATGTATCCGAACGGAAGAGGATCGAACCCACTTCTTCCTCGGTCAATGCCACCGGCTTGTCGCCCGTGCCCAGAAAGCCCGTAACCTTGGGAGTGTCTTTCAACACGTGCCAAAGCTCGTTGTCCAGTTCCATCTCCACCAGTACGTAACCGGGCAGAAACACACGTTCGACCGTGCGTTTTTTGCCGTTGACGATTTCCGTCACCGGCTCCATGGGAATCATGACCTTGCCGACGCGTCCGCTCAATCCAAAGGCTTGAACGCGGCTCTCGATCGACTCTTTGACCTTGCGCTCAAAGCCCGAATACGCGTGCAGGATGTACCACCGGAAGTTCTCATTACGCTCCGGTTGAGGCTCCGGCTGGGGCTCTGCTTGAGGCTGTTCGGCGGGTTGTTCCAATTCTTCTGCCATCATGGTCTCGTTTCGCGGTTGCACTTACTTCTGCAACCCGCCCAATCTACCCAACAAGGAGTGCAGGGCCACGTCGAAAATCCGGTCGACCGCGAAGAAGTACACCCCGAAAATAAAGACGGCAATGATCACCACGGTGGTGGTGGCCTGCACTTCTTTGCGCGAGGGTGTAACCACCTTGCGCATCTCTGCGCGCACGTCGGTCAAAAAGCGGGTGAAGTTGCCCCAGGAGCCAACTACGCCGTCGGCGAAATTGGACACCGCGCTCGCTTCCTGCCGCTTTGCCGGCGCCGGCCGCTCTTCACGGTTCACGATTGCTGCCTTTGATGCCATACTTGCAATCCTTCGCGTCCGGCATCGTGCCGAACACATCCACTCAAACTGGCAGGGGCGGAGGGATTCGAACCCCCAAGTTCGGTTTTGGAGACCGACAGTTTAGCCATTGAGCTTACGCCCCTAAATGCAGCGAACAGTTTTCAGTAAACAGAGAACAGCCTGTTTTGTGCCAGTCCGGGACTTACTGCTTACCCCGGGATGCTCAAGCTGATCGCTGTTTCCTTCACGTTGCATCGACTCGATGCAACGTAGGCAGTTCAAACCGTTCCCTGCCTACTGCTCACTGAACCCTGTCGTTTACTTCGTTTCCTTGTGCGGCTGGTGCTTGCGGCAGCGATTACAGAACTTCTTGAACTCCAGGCGACCGGTGGTCGTCTTTTTGTTCTTCGTCGTCGAGTAGTTGCGCTCCTTGCACTCAGAGCACTGCAATGTAACGATTTCTCGCATTGACTCATCCTAACCGATCCGGCGCCCGTTTACCGTGCGCCGGAATCTGAACCCAATTGCCGATCTCTTACTTAATGATTTCCGAGATGGTGCCGGCGCCTACCGTGCGTCCGCCTTCGCGGATGGCAAAGCGCAAACCCTTCTCCATGGCCACAGGCGTGATCAGCTCAATCACAAGCTGCACGTTGTCGCCCGGCATCACCATCTCCGTGCCTTCAGGAAGCTCCGCCACACCCGTCACGTCCGTCGTGCGGAAGTAGAACTGCGGACGATAGCCCTTGAAGAACGGCGTATGACGGCCGCCTTCTTCCTTCGACAACACGTAAATCTCGCCCTTGAAGTTGGTGTGCGGCGTAATCGATCCGGTCTTGGCCAGAACCATGCCCCGCTCCACGTCTTCCTTGGGAATGCCGCGCAGCAGCAAACCTG
>JAATGG010000198.1 GCA_015654835.1 Terriglobales bacterium | reverse complement strand
CGTCATCATGACGAACTGGGCAAAGGTAACGCCCGCCTTCAGAGCCATTTCGACGGTGGCGTCGAAGGTAGCGGGCTTGTCGGTCGGTAGTCCGAAGATGAAGGAGCCCAGCACATGCACGCCGTGCTGCTTGAACTTCTGTAACTGCATGGCCAGCTCTTCGCCGGAATAGTTCCAGTCCTTGAAAACGGCCTTCAATCCTTCGGGTGTTACCGCTTCCACACCTACCAACGCGCCTTTGATGTTGGCCTTATGCATGGCGTCGAGATAATCGCCATCTTCGCCGGCCTCCATCGTGATCTGGGTAAAGAACACCATGTCCTTTGGCAGCTTGGCCATCTCTTCCATCAGTTGGAAGCGCTCTGCACGAATGGCCGTCAACTCTTCGAGCTTGGCTGCGTTGTTTTGCTCGCGGGCCAGGCGGAGATCGGTCAATGTCACTGGGTAGAAGTTGTCGTCAGCCAAGGCGATATAGCGAAAACCGATGCGCCGCAGATTCACGATTTCATCGATCACGCTCTGATAGCCGCGCTGCCGGGGCTGCTGCCCATCGGTCCGCCACACGCTGCAGAACGAACAATGCTTCGGGCAGCCGCGCAGCGTCTGCACTGAGGCCCACATATATTTTTCCGGCTGCATCAGGTCCCAGCGTGCAGGCAGAAATTCGCCGCCTTCGATCCGCCCGCCTTCATAAACCGCAGAGGGCTTGCCCGCGATACAGTCCATGACCGCCTTGCCCCAGGCAACATCGCCGTCGCCCTTTACCACCGCATGGGCTTGGCCGCGTCCCAGGGCCTCTTCAGGGAAGAGGGTGGCGTGAATGCCCCCATAGATCACCCATGCGCCCCGTGCGCGCGCTATGCGGCCGACTTCGTATCCGCGCAACGCATTGCCAGTGTGCACGCTGATCCCGACAATGTCTCCGGGCTCAATGCTTTCCGGCACAATCTGTTCCAGCGATTCATCGATAAGGATAGGATCGCCCGCGGCCTTCGGCGTTGCCGCCGCAAGAACAAATAGCCATCTGGGCGTAATGACGGCGGTACCAAAAGAATTGTCGCTGGGATTCACAAGACGAACGCTCACTGATCAACCTTTCCTCGTGCGGGTAAGTCGCTCTTGGCGAGTGCGGTTGACTCAGACAGCATCCATACAACGGCGTGATGGCCGATCGCTAACTGTTCTGTCGTGCGTTGGTCTTCATCATACAGACGCGAGGTGAAAGCTGGTTCGTCAGCCGCTGAAGATCCGTGCAAGAAAGAATGAAAGAAAAGCAGAGGGATTGCAAGGGGCGAACTTGTTGATTTATGAGCAGTTCTATACACATTTGCAACTAAGTCGCTGCAAGCAAGAGGCCACAAAAAACAGCGCAATTGGAATTCAAACTTCGTAATTGGGCTTTGCATGGACCTCCGGACCTGTTTTTCCCCTATGAAAAACGTCGTAGAGCGCTCCGCTTCCGCCCGGCAGCTTTCCGCCGGCTCGCGGTGCGTCTCTGTTATGCTGAATGGTTTACCCGTAGGAGAGGGATGAACATGCCAGAACACAGAGGACGAAAACACCATCAGGACCGGGTAGCGGAGACGCTACGCGAGGAGATTGGCGCCATGATTGAAGGCGAGCTGACCGACCCCCGCATCGGGTTCTGTTACGTGAGCGAGGTGGTGCTGAATCCCGGCGGCAAGTCGGCGCGGGTTTACGTGGCGCTGGACAGTGCAGTCAAGGACATCGCCAAGGCCGAAGAGGACACAGTCGCCGGCCTTGAAGCGGCTAAAGGCTACATTCGCTTCGAGTTGAAAGAACGGATGGGCGTGCGTCACGTCCCCGACTTGAGCTTCTTTGCCGACCGCTCAGGCCGCTTTCAGGCCCGCATCGAAGAGTTAATGGGGCGCGCACGCAAGCGGCAAAAGGTTGTGGTGGAGTAGATGCGTCGATGAGCGCTACGCGCCAGAAGACCGTGCATCGCCCGGCTACGAAATTGCCCGCGGAGTCCTCTCGCGTTGCGGAGCTGCAGGCATTTTCTGCCGCTCCTGCGGACCCGGTCGCGCAGATCCTGGAAACATTGCGCAACGGCGAGCGCTTTCTCGTCTGCTCGCACTCCCGGCCAGACGGCGATGCCGTAGGCAGCATGTTGGCCATGGGAATGCTGCTTGAGCAGATGGGCAAGCGTGCTGACCTAGTCTCCGCCGACCGCATTCCCGGCGCTTATCGCATGCTGCCCGGCGCCGAGTCGATCCGTTCGGCTCTGCGCATCCATGGCCCCTACGATGCCGTCGTTCTGTTGGAGTGCGATGGCTTGGCGCGCACCCGTTTGCGCGGCATGGAAGATTTTTATCTCATCAATATCGACCATCACGCCAGCGGACAGGAGTACGCTCATCAGAACTGGATCGACCGGGACGCAGCCAGCGTAGGCGAGTTGGTCTATCGGCTGGTCAAAGCTGCCGGCGCCACCGTCACGCCGGAAATGGCTACCTGTCTTTACACCACCGTGCTGACCGATACTGGCGGCTTTTGCTACGGATCGACAAAGGCCTCGACGTTTGCGCTGGCGCATGACCTGACGCTGGCCGGAGCCAACCCCATCCGCATTGCCCAGGACGTGTACTTTTCTACGTCTGCCGCCAAGATGCTGCTGCTGGGCGCGGCCCTCAGCAATCTCAAGCGCGAGGGCAGGCTCGCCTGGCTTTCGGTGACCAATCAGGACATGGTGCGCTCCTGCGCGGCGGAAGAGGATTGCGAGGGCATTGTGAATTATGCCGTCTGCATTGCCGGCGTCGAGGCGGCAGCGTTTTTGCGTGAATTGCCCGAGCAACGTATCCGTCTCAGCCTGCGCAGCAAGGGGAGGGTGAATGTGGCGGCGATTGCGGAACGACTGGGGGGGGGGGGGCACGAAAACGCGGCGGGCTGCACGCTGGACGGGCCGTTATCCTCCGCGATTGAGGAGATTCTGGCGGAATTGCGCCCCAGCGTGGCCGCTTTTGCCGCCAATCCGGCTTGAGATTCCGCCTGAATCTGTTAGCCTTGTCCCAGTCGAAACGCAGCATAATCTCCGCGTTTCTTGTGACTTCGCGGATCGTAACCCGGCCAGGATTAACTTTCTCCAGTCGCCTTGACCGAAGCCGGAATAGCAATTCTGGGGGGCCAGCGAAGCCTGCCCAGTGGAGAACTGTTGGAAGTGGAGACCTTTCTGGAATCATCTGCTCCTGACTCGCCCCAAGGTTGGCGCAAACGTCTGCCCGCCCGCGCGACCGTCTGCGAAGCAGCTTTTTTTCTTGCGTTTATCATTTTTTTCCTGCTTTACGGACAAACTCCGCTGGTGGGCGGAGACGGAATGGGCCTGGTGGGCGCCGATGAGCCCCGCTATGCGCAGATCGCCCATGAAATGCTCGACCGGTTCGACTCCGCGCATACCCTGAAGGACCGTCTCAGCGCCTGTGTCACCCCCTATTTGTATGGCCGTCCCTGGCTGGAAAAGCCAGCCCTTTACTACTGGCGGGCGATGTTCCTGTTTCAGGACTTCGGCGTTCACGACTGGAGCGCGCGGCTGCCCTCAGCCACCTTCGCCTTCATCATGGTGGCGCTTATCTACCTGCATATGCGGCGGTTCCGCCCTGGGGGGCATGTGGACGCCGCACTCATCACCGTGGCCTGCGCCGGCATCATCGGCTTCTCACGCGGCGCCTCGACGGACATGCAGATGGCGGCTCCGCTGGCCATCGGTCTACTGGGCTGGTATGCGTGGTATGAGACCGACTCAAAGTTCTGGCTCTACGACATTTATTTTTTCACCGGTCTGGCTACCCTGGCCAAGGGACCGGTAGCGCCCTTCCTGGCCATCGTGATCCTGATCGCCTTTGCGTTCCTGCGCCGTGAGTGGTCGCTTCTCAAGCGATCATTCTGGTGGCCGGGCGTGCTGCTCTATTTCGCGATGGTTCTGCCCTGGTTTATCGCCGTGCAGCACCAGAATCCGACATTTTTCCGGGAATTTTTCCTCGAACATAACCTGCAGCGCTTTGCCACTGACCGCTACCAGCATACGCAGCCTGTCTGGTATTACCTGGTGGTGATCGTGCTGGCCCTCATGCCCTGGACGGTGATTGCCCTCAAGGCTATGGCAGACGGCATCCAGACCTCGTTTTCGGAGTGGCGGCTCCGCCGTTCCAGCCCATCCCGCCCGTGTACCAGCGCACCGGGCGACGCGTTTCCCGAGTTTCTGATCGTCTGGGCGTTAATCCCCATCCTCTTCTTCTCCTTCTCCAAGTCGAAGCTGCCGGGCTACATTCTGCCCTCCATCCCCCCGATCACGATTCTTACCGGCGATTATTTGTTCCGCTGCCGGAAACAGGGACTGAGCCAGTGGGTTCTCATCGGCCACTCGGCCTTGTCGGGCCTGATGACGATGGCCGCTCTGCTGTTGCCCTGGTTTGTCGCCCACGGTCCGCAGATGCCGCCTCCATCCGCCCTGGTCGCCGCGGGACTGGCCGCCATTGGCGCAGCGCTCCTGATCCTGATTGTCGTGAAGGGCTTTGGCGTCGCGCGGCTGCGGCTGGCGACCTCGGGGGTACTCGTCGTGCTGGTCCTGTTTCTCTATGGCGTGGGACCGTTCTTTGGCATCCCGGCCGTAGGCGCCACCAAACGGGTCATCCATTTGCTCGACCGTTCTTACTCCGCACGGCCCCTGGCCGAGAAGCTGGCTACATTCGCGCCATCCGGAGAGACAGTTGCGGTCTTTCGCGTGCGGCGCGATATGGAGTATGGACTCTCGTTCTATCGCAATCGTGAAGTGATGAATTACGAAGAAAGCGGCGTGCCCAGCGAGCAGCATCTGCTGGTCACACGGGTCGCAGGACGCGGCGGCGTAGATTTGCACACACCGGCCGTCCTGCAGGAATACCTGGAGGGCCGCCACTATGAACCGCTCTTCAGTTGGCCTGAACAAGGGCTCGTCGTCTATCTTGTAGGCAGCCGATGAGCTTGTAAAACAAGCAACGAGTTGCACTTGGCCTCGATTCATGGCAAAGTGACCGGAAGTCTCCTTTACCGCGCCGACTGGAGACTCGCGAGGAAAAGCATGGCATCCGGTGTTTCCGTCGAGATTCTCGACCTGCGCCATTTCGCGGCGCCGGTACTTCGCCCTGTGCTCGAGGTGGAGGGCGAACTATGGAAGCAGCGGCTGCACTGGGACTATCGCAACTCGACCCGGCTGCTCATGCAATATCTGGACAGCCACATGCTCCCCGGCTACGCAGCGCTGGAAGACGGCCGGGTTACCGGCTATGCATTCTGCGTCTACGAGGAGAACAAGGCCGTCATCGGCGACGTCTTCGCGATGCCCGCGGGGCGAACCGAGACCGCCTCGTGGGCGCATCCCCACGGGGGACCTGCCCATGAAATCGAGCGGACCCTGCTTCGGCATCTTTTTGAGACGCTGCTGAATTCGCCGCAACTCGACCGCATCGAATCGCAATTGTTGCTGCACGCGGCCGGCTCTCACACGGCAACCTTCCGCGATGCCGGCTTCCAGATTTTCCGCAGGCTTTTTATGGTGCGCCCGCTGCTGGACGGTCCGTGGACCGAGCCGCATGTCAGCCTGCCCGGCAACCTTGAGCTGCGCGGCTGGCATGACGAGGACCTGACGCCCGCGGGGCGACTCATTTCGGAAGCCTATCGCAACCATCCGGACAGCCAAATCAACGACCAGTACCGCTCCGTCCACGGCTCCATGCGCTTTCTGCACAACATCGTGCGGTACGCGGGCTGCGGCGTCTTCTCCCCGCAAGTGTCACACGTTGTGGTGGAGCGCCATAGCCGTGAACTGGTGGCCCTGCTGCTCGGCTCGCGTGTGAGCCCACAGAGCGGCCATATCACCCAGATCTGCGTGCATCCCGAGTACCGCCGGCAGGGGCTGGCGCGGGCGCTGCTCTCTCTGGCCGCGTTTGGCTTCGCCCGCCAGGGAGCCACCGAAATTTCCCTCACCGTGACCGAGGCCAACAACCACGCGGTCGAGCTTTATCGCTCCGAAGGATACGACTGCGCACACATCTTCGACGCCGCAGTCTGGCTGCGGGATGAGATCGCGTAAGAACGATGCCGCTCAATTGCGCGTTGTTTGCAGGGGCTTGGCTTTAAAACTGGGAGCGGGACCGACGGGGTGGAACAGGTG
>JAATGG010000257.1 GCA_015654835.1 Terriglobales bacterium | reverse complement strand
TGGATGCTCGGTCTCGTCCTCTGCGGCACCGCCACAGGCCTCGCCGCGCACTATGTCGTCGAACGTCCCGTGCTGCGGCTGTTAGGAAAACGCTAAGGGAAGGCTAGAGGGCGCAGTAACGCCACACGGCTGCATATCTAGTGAAAAGACCTATTGTCTCGGGCTTCATCCCGTACGTGATTAACACACAGTTGATCATTAAGTGACAATTTGGTGATACCACAGTGCTTCTCTCGTGGCACTCTTATCGAGTTACCTGCATCCCTTTCCCTAGATCACATCCGCCCACCTGTGCCAGGTTCTATTTACTGGCATACGGCTTCCCGTGGCGCTTTTCTAACGGAAAAGGAGGCTAGTTCCCGCGATGAAAAGGTCTGTAACCAAAAAGCAGAGGTCGATGAAGGTGCTGACAAGGGTGCTGAACGATTGCCCGCCGATTTTTATAAGGACTTAGAGTCCTTTTGTTAGCTATCAGTGCCCATAGTTTCAACAGAGGTCTCTAGTTCGAGTCCCGTCGTCCACGGCATACATTCAAATCACTTACGGAATATATGGCACCTAAGTGACAAGCAAATCAGGATACATTAAGTACATAATAAATCAATGATATGGTATCACGACTGCCCAGCGTGCTCTTCGTGGCCTTTCGGCCGCGCGCAACACCCCAGCCAGTAGTTAGGAAAAGGGTAGAAATTCATACTCGCAGCTCGATAGGAAGAATATCTGGCTGCGGGATTTTGTCGCGACGTGTTTCATCTGGTTTGCTCATATTGCTGTTCGTATACCCTCAAAAGTAATCATTTCTCCTGCACGCTGAACAAGCTCGGCCATTTCTAAACGCTCCTTGCGGAGACATTCACATGAGTTTCTTTCATGGCCTCCTGCCCTACCGGCCTGGCCAAGTTGCTGGAAGCAAATAAGTTTGTCTTGAGGAGTGCTCCCAACGCGGATGCAAAAAGAGGTTTCTTTCGGGTTCACTGCCCGGAATTTTTCCTCGTTGGAATCGACATTGCGTTGATAGAGCGCAAGTTCATTGTGATGAGGCTCACATTCAGGACATCCCGTCTCTGCGAGATTCTAGAGGAACGGTTGGATAAGTCCGTCCTGAGAGCCCCAAACAGAGTCGGACGAGGGATCAAACAGCATATGAGCATTAGCCGAAGAGATTTACTGAAAGGGGCTACAGGAGCCGGAGTGGGTATTAGTGCCGGAGTCCTTGGCCTGAATGCATCGGAATCTCATCCCCACACTAAAAAAGAGAAGCTGGATGGAGTCGACGAGATCACCTCTGCCTGCAACTTTTGCGCTTGCGGTTGCGGCATGGTTTGCCACGTAAAAGATGGCGAACTGATTAACCTGGAAGGCGACCCGGACCACATTATCAATGAAGGCGCTCTCTGTGCGAAGGGAGCGGCGATGTCGGCTACCCATACTTCAGAGCGCCGCGTAAAGCGTCCTCGCTACCGGGCCTCGGGCAGCGATGAATGGACTGAGATTAGCTGGGATGAGGCGCTCGACAGAATTGCGGCGAAGATTAAAGCCTCTCGCGATGCTCACTGGATTGCGACCGAAAATATCAAGGGCGTCGATTATCAGGTGAACCGCACCGATGCGTTCGGCTTTATTGGCGGTGCGCAGAATACGAATGAAGAGTGCTATCTGCTGTCGAAAGCCTCCCGTCTGTTGGGGACGGTCATGGTAGAACATCAGGCGCGCGTCTGCCATGGCCCGAGCGCTCCCAGTCTTACCGCTTCGTTCGGCCGCGGAGCCATGACAAACGGCTGGCTGGACATGCAGCATTCGAAGGTTTTCCTCATCGAAGGCAGCAACATTGCCGAGAATCACGTGATGGGGATGAAATGGATCCGGAAGGCGCAGGAAAAGGGCGCCATCATTATCGATGTCGATCCGCGATTCAACCGCACAGCCGCTAAGGCCGACATTTATGCCCGCATTCGTCCAGGATCGGATATTGCCTTCCTCGGCGCGGTCATCAACCACATCCTCGAACACAAGCTGTATGACGAGGAGTACGTCAAGCGCAACACAAACGCCCTGCTGCACAGCAGTGCGGAGTTTGAATTCAAAGATGGAATATTCTCAGGATTCGAGGAAGAAAATCTTCACTACGAGACAGCATCGTGGGGCTATGAACTGGATAGCGCCAAGAAGCCGGTGAAGGGAACGTCTCTCGACGATCCTAAGTCTGTTTTTTCGACTCTCAAGAAGTTCTACAGCCGTTATACGCTTGAGTTGAGCTCGCAGATCACCGGCATTCCTGCCGAACAGATCAAGCTGATTGCCGAAACGATGGCAACGCACAAGCCCGGCTGCATCATGTATGCGCTCGGAGCGACCCAGCACACCACGGGCATTCAGCAGATTCGCGCCTATGGGATTATTCAGCTACTGCTGGGCAACATCGGTGTACCGGGCGGGGGCGTGAACGCACTGCGCGGCGAGCCCAATGTGCAGGGCTCCACGGATATGGCTCTTCTCAGCCACTATTTTCCGGGCTATCTGAATTATCCCGTTGCCGATCAGGTCACTCTGAAGGAGTGGACCAAAACCAGCGGAACACTTCGGGAAAAATTCTTCATCAACACGTTGAAGGCGTGGTTTGGGGAGCAGGCCACGGTCGAGAACGAATATGGCTATGGCATGTTGCCGCGGCGCAACCCCTCGAAGGATTACACGCTTTACGGCATGATGGAGTCCGCAATTCAGGGCGACCTGAAGATGATGTATGTGATCGGCCAGAACCCGGCCGTGACCAATGCCAACTTGAACGTGGCGCTGGCCGCGCTTGGCTCTCTGGATACCTTGGTAGTTCAGGAGCTTTGGGAAACCGAGACCGCCGAGTTCTGGCGTCGTCCCGGTGTGGACCCGAAGACCATCAAGACAGAGGTCTTTCTTCTGCCTGCAGCTTATTTCATGGAGAAGGAAGGCACGCTTACCAACTCCGGCCGCCTGGTGCAGTGGAGATATGCAGCAGTCAACCCTCCGGGAGAAGCCAAGACAGATATCGAGATTATCAATTTGCTCTTCAACAAGATCCGGGCTCTCTATAAGAACTCCACTGATCCGAAGGATCAGCCATTGCTGAAGGCACAGTGGAATTATCCCGCCAATGCCCGCTCTGAGGCTGTACTTCGCGAGATCGGTGGTGTGGATTTGAAGACCGGACAGCCGATCAACAGCATTGCCGATCTTCAGGCAGATGGCACGACCACTTGTGGCGTTTGGATGTATGCCGGCATTTTCAAAGGCAACAAGAATCTCAGCAAGCGGCGGGATAACAAGACCGATCCGGGCGGGATGGGCATTTATCCCAACTTTGCGTGGACATGGCCGGGCAATCTGCATGTGCTTTACAATCGCGCTTCCTGCGATGAAAATGGGCAGCCGCTCAATAAGGATCTTCCGCTTGTCTGGTGGGATCGTGAACAGAAAAAGTGGATGGGATGGGATGTTCCCGATGTTCCCGTCGCCACGGATGGTCCTGAGACGCCAAATGGAAAGAAGCCATTCCGGTGGAGTGCGGAAGGGCTTGGGCGCTTGATGGCGACCGACTATAGCGACCCCGATCCGCAGGGGGGGCCGCTTCCGCGCGATGTCTCCTATACGCCGCACGACGGACCTTTCCCCGAGTTCTACGAGCCGGTTGAGAGCCCGACGCAGAATGCTTTGCACCCCGCGGTTGCGCATAATCCTTGCGTGAAGTATCCGCGCCTGAATAAGACGCGGCATCCGATTGGTAGCCGCGAAAAATATCCATATGTTTTGATGAGTTCCAGCATGGCGGAGCATTGGTGCTGTGGTTCGACCACGCGCAATGTGCCCTGGCTGAACGAATTGGTTCCGGAACCGGTGGTTGAAATGCCGGAGAAACTGGCCACCAAAATCGGCGTGAAGCACGGGGAGTTTGCGCACGTCACATCGGCGCGAGGCGAAGTTACGGTGAGAGCCGTTGTGACCAAGCGCATGCAGGTCCTCAATATCAACGGAGAGGAAGTTATCACGGTTTGGATGCCATACAACTGGGGCTTCAAAGGACTCAGCACGGGACCGAGTGCAAACGTTCTGACGATTGACGCCGTAGATCCGGGAGCCGGGACTCAGGAGACCAAGGCATGCCTGGTCAACATTGAGCCTGCTTCGGCTGCCAATGGAGGTTCCCGTGCCTAGTGCAACACTGATCGATACCACCAAATGTATTGGTTGTAAGGCCTGCCAGGTTTCCTGCAAGCAATGGAATGGCTTGCCTGCGGAACACACGACGCTGCCTCCGCAAAACGCGGAATTGCAGAACCCGAGGGTGCTTTCGTCGAAGACATTCGTGCTGATTCAACAGCATGAAATCGAAGATGCCAATGCCCCCGGCGGCATGCGCAGCATTTTTGTCAAACGTCAGTGCATGCACTGCGAAGATCCAGCCTGCGCCTCTGCCTGCCCGGTCACCGCCATGTACAAGACCGAAGAAGGGCCGGTTGCCTACGATGCGTCGAAGTGCATTGGCTGCCGTTATTGCATGTTGGCTTGTCCATGGGACGTACCCACGGCAGAGTGGGATTCATTGGCGCCCCGCATCAGCAAATGCGACGGCTGCTATAGCCGTATCACTCAGCGGATTCCAACGGAACGGAACGGGAATGCACTGGTAGCCAAAGACCACCCAGTCTACGCTGAGCAGATGAACGAGCCTGCCTGCGTAAAGCAGTGTGCTCCGGGGGCGTTGTTGTTTGGCGACCGCGATGCCATGCTGCGGGAGGCAAAGCGGCGCATTCGCGAGAATCCCGGCAAGTATGTGGATTATATCTACGGAGAGCATGAGGCGGGTGGAACCAACACCTTCTATCTCTCCGCAGTTCCATTTGAACAGCTCGGCTTCCCGAAGGTGCAGATGGGGCCGTATCCGCACTACAGCGAGATCGCGCTCGGTTCTGTGCCTCCCGCCGTGGTAGGTGTAGGCGCACTGCTGGGCGGGGCCTTCCGGCTTTCGCAGCGCAGGATGGCCGTAGCCGCTACGGAAGGACACAGTATCGAGATTCAAGAGCCGCCGATGATGCATGAGCCCACGGCCGCGCAGGTTTCTCCGAAGAAAATGCAGGCGCAGGAAGAGCATCATCCGCACTTCGCTCCCGTCCCCTACAGGCTATGGACGCCGGCGAACATGCTGCTTGCCGGACTGATGGGCTTTGGAGCTTTGTCCTTTGTGCTGCGCTTCGTGCTGGGTATAGGTGCCAGTACGCATCTCTCCGACACCTATGCGTGGGGGCTCTGGATTTACCTCGACCTCATCTGGATCGCCATTGCGGCAGGAGCCTTTGCCACTGCCGGAATCGTCTATATCTTCCAGCGAAAAGATCTCTACAGTATGGGCCGAACAGCCGTGCTGATGGGGTTGCTGAGCTACTCGTTTGTCTTGGTCACCCTGCTCGCCGACCTCGGGCTACCGTGGCACTTCTACGGACTTGCTCTGTACTCTCCAAAGCACTCCGCAATGTTCGAAGTATCCTGGTGCGTGGGTCTGTATGTCAGCATCCTGTTGCTCGAATTTCTTCCGGTGCCGTTCGAATACTGGCATCTGCACCACTATGCAGAGCTGTGGAAGAAGTATTCGCCGGTGTATGTCGCGGTCGTGATGCCGTTCTTTGTCTATATGCTCTCGCGTAAGTTGTCCTGGGCAGTTGCCGCCGCGATGGTCTTCGGAATTCTTGCTTATGCGTTCCGCACCCGTCCTGGCGAAAAACCGGTACCGATCATGCTTGCACTGGCAGCCGTCACCTTCTCGACCATGCACCAGAGCTCACTGGGATCGCTCTTCTTGCTGATGCCGGATAAGCTCAATCACCTCTGGTGGTCGCCGATGATGCCGGTGTTCTTCTTCCTATCTTCGATTGCGGCCGGAACGGCACTGATGGTGTTGATCGAGATGTGGATCGCCAAGGCCTGGAATCGCCCGCTGCGGATCTCTCAGCTTGCGGCAATGGGGCAGATCGCTTTCTGGGCAATGCTGGTTTATCAGGTAGCTCGCCTCACCGATCTAATCCAACGGGGAGGCTTCCAGACCGGCGGCTCCAAAACCGGCTTCTTCCTAGCCGAGATTCTGCTGGGAGGATTTCTTCCGCTGCTTCTGCTCTCGACCAGCAAGTTGCGCAGCAACCCGCGTGTGCTCGCAATCGGAAGCACGCTGGCGGTTGCTGGAATCATTCTCAACCGCTTGAACGTGGCAGCTTTCGGAATGACGCTGCGCGGAGCCATGCCGGAGACGACCCCGGTGCACTACTTCCCCAGCATCTTCGAATGGGGTGTTTCCGCTGGCTTTGTGGCTGCGGCAATCTTCTTCTTTGGGCTCGGCGTGCGGTATCTGCCGGTGCTTCCCGAGGTCGAGCGCCACTCTAGCAGTTCTCCTATGGCTGCCGAGAGAAACTAGGATCGCTGAGTGGCGTTTTCCTTAATGAAACGCCACTCAGTACACCTCTCGAAACAGCAAACTAGCGGAATCCAAGAAGCCATATTTGTCGGAGCGGTAGTGAATTGACCTGGTCTAGCCAGGTGAATTGCCCGCGACAAAAGCGAATGGATGGAGGATTCATCAACGACCTGTGTTGTTATTCTTCTTTACCTTTGCGCGAAGTCTTTTCCTCTGGCAGCTTGAGCATGGGGATGGCTTACTAACTTGCCATGCTAGTTTTTGCCGGTTTCTTGTAGTTTGAGCGCACTTATAGAATCTCCGCTTAAGTTCTCTTTCTTTGCGAGCTTTTCCTCAGGGGCTGAGGCCCCATTGGTTTTTATTGCTTTTCAGTACGCAGGCTAAAGCCCGTACCCTTTAAAGCTAAAGGGCTTCTGGACAGGCTCAGAGGCCGCGCCCTTTCAAAGGCGGAGAGTCTGTAACAGTTGAGTGCGGGGAGGTTGGGCGTTTCGAGGGGAATAACTGCGCTCTTCGCTTTTGTGTTTCTTTCCGTCCTAACTGCGGGGTATGATGATGGCGAGAAAGCTCGGTGTTCTCCTGGAGGGGTTTTATGTCTGAAGAGCAATCGGTTGCGGCACGGAATCATGGCCGCCGTGAATTTTTGAAGGCTGGCGGAGCAGTTACAGCCGCGTTACTGGCGCCTACGGCGCTGACGGCGGAGGCAACGAAGACTCTCCCCGGGCTGCCGTCGAATCCGGTGACGCCTGCGGCCATGCCGACGCGCAACCTGGGTAAGACCGGCTACAAAGTGGGCCTTTTCTCGCTGGGCGGACAGGCTTCGCTGGAGCGGGCGAACAACTTCGATGTGGCCGTGCCGATCATCGAGCGGGCTCTCGACCTGGGCGTCAACTACATCGACACGTCCTCGATTTATGGCGGGCCCGAGCGCTGGAGCGAGCAGTATGTCGGCAAGGTGATGGCGCACCGCCGCAGTGAAGCTTTTTTGGCGACCAAGACCAAGGAGCGCACCCGCGACGGCTCGATGCGGATGATCGAGAAATCCCTGGAACTGCTGCATACCGATCATGTGGACCTGTGGCAACTGCACGATATCGGGACCATGACGGATGTGAACGAAGTGTTTGCCAAGGGCGGCGCGATGGAAGCGCTGCTGGAGATGCAGCAGCAAAAGGTGGTGCGCTATCTGGGCATCACCGGTCACTATCGTCCCGATGCGTTGATCGAGTGCATCAAGCGGCATCCCTTTGACACGGTACTGATGGCGATGAATGCGGCCGATCCGCACCACTACAGCTTTAATGACGAACTGCTGCCGCTGGCGGTGGAGCGGCAGATGGGCATTATCGGGATGAAGGTGCCGGCGCGGGGACGGCTTTTGACGACGTGGAATCCGCCGCCGCTGGAGGAGCAGAAGCACTCGTGGGAAGGCATGGTGCTGGCTCCCACGGCGGGGACGATTACGATGCGGGAGGCGGTGTATTACACGCTGTCGCGCCCGGTGAGCACGATCATTGTCGGCTGCGACACGATTGCGCAGCTTGAGGAAAATGTGCATCTGGCGCGGGAGTTTACGCCGTTGAACGATACCCAGGTGGCGAGTCTGGTAGCGCGCGCCGAACCGGTGGCGAAGCCTTCGCTCTTCTTCCGGTTCTATGACCGTCCGTAAGGGTGGAAATCAAGTTGGGGAGTTGCGGCTCCACTCACTTCTGTGGCATAAGATCCCAGGTTAGGCGCAAAGGCGCGCCGAACCTGGGGCACCCGCTTACGAATCTTGGAACCCGACTGATGAGTCTCGGGGCATCCGCATAACCTATGCCAGGTTGCTGAATTTTACGGGGAGCTTGTCGAAGTCTACGGTGCCGAGGCCGCGGTTGGCAGCCATCTGCAGATAGGGTAGATGCTCGGGGTCAAGGTTCCAATAGGCTTTGGCGACATAGGCATCGAGGGCGACCGGATCGGTGCTGGCCACCACGGTCTTTTTGAGGGCAACGTCTTCAAGGTTGCCGCCGGTGGGGCCGTTGCGCAGCAGGATGCGGTAACAGTCCATGATGGTGAGGGTGGGGAGCATGAAGCTGGCTAGATCCACGAGGCTCTGGTGGATCTGCTGATGGAGCCGATTGCGCTCGCCGCCGAGGATGCCGTACCAGTTTTTCATGCTGAGGGTGGCGCCGGTGAGGCCGTGGTGCTTGGCGATGGGCAGGTTGAAGATTTTGTCGGCTTCAAGGAACGGCGTGAAGACCGGCCAGGTTTTGAGCACGACTCCGCCCAACTCGACCTCGCGGTAAAGCTCTGGGTCGGGCAGAATGACTTCTGCGCCTTCGGCGCGGGCTGCGGCTTGAATGCCTGAACGCTGGAAGCAGCGACGCGGTTCGTTACAACTGACATCGGTGACGATGACGCGCTTGGCGCCAGCCTGCCAGCATTGCCGGACGACCTCGGCGACCAGGTCGGGGTTGGTGTTGGCGGCCTGTTCTGGGGTGCGGTCCCAAGCGATATTGGGCTTGATGACGACCACGTCCTGACGGCTGACGAAGCGGCCGATGCCACCTAAGTCGGCGAGGGCGCGCTGCGCGAGGGCGCGCGGTTCTCCCCCCTGCACGACGGTCATTTTCGGCCACTGAGGATTGGCGGCGATGCGATGGTCGCGGCGGGCCTGCTCGGCGTGGACCGCGGCAGGACGGGAGCTATGCTCGCTGAGCCAATAGCCGCCGCCTGTGGCCACGGCGGCTATGCCGCCGACGCGCAGCATCTGGAGCATGGCCTCGCGCCGCGTCAGTGCAGGCACCGGATCGTGCGCCGGTGCCTGGATTGGATCCAGCTTGGGATCGGACGTGTGCGTGGTTTCGCCGGCCATTGTCATCCTCCCTGGTTAAACTTCTTTGAGGTTGATGCGTTGTGGATCGTTGACGCCGAGGCCGTGCGCGGCGTCGGCAGCGGTGGCAATATAGCGAGGCTCGCGCCCGGCGGCTTCGAGAGTGGGCAGGCCGACTTCGGCACGCTTGCGCTCAAGCAGGGTCCACGCGGTATGGTCGATGGCCACGCGGTCTTCGCCGACGATGAGCGCGTTCGGATACCAGAGGTGCTCGGGACGGAAGCTCGGGCCACCTTCATAGACCGAGGACATAGCGTCGCCGACGGTGAAGCGGACCTTCTGGCGGATGGCGGGGATGCAATTCAGGTCGGCCACGCCAGGATTGCAATTGCTGGCGTGCAGATCTTGCGGGCGGTCGATCACGCCATACATATTCTTCATGGCGAAGGTGACGCCGGCACCGCTGTGATCTTTGAGAATGGGGAGGCCGATGACCATGGCGCACTCGCGGGTGAGAATCTTGGAGAGCTTGATGCGAACCGAGCCCCAGGAGACCTGCTGATCTTCAAAGCCGGCGACGTCGGAACCGAAGCAGCGAATGCGGCTGGGGTCGGTGTTGATGGTGAGTCCGCAGGCTTCAAGATCGCGGGCGTTGCGGTCCCACACGAGGATGTTGCCGGGCTTGACGCCGGCCTGCTGCAGGCGCTCGGCAACGGCGAGAATGAGGGCGCGGTGGGTGGAGATTCCCTTGCCGCCGAGACCATTTGTTTTTAGTCCGATGACCTTGTCTTGCGCTCCGCCTTGCAGGACGATGTGCTTCCAGGCGTCGGCGGGATCGCGGCCGGTGTAAGAAGCGATGGCCCGGTCGAGCAGGGCGAGCACACGCTTTTCATCCGGCTGCGCGCTCTGGCCGTGGAGGGCGGGGTCCTTGGCGATGACGACCTTCGATTTGCCGGGGACGGCGTGATGGTCCATGACACTGGCGAACCCCAGCTTGGCTTGCGAACTCAATAGGAGTGCGCCGGTGGCGGCTTCTTTCAGAAACTCACGACGGTTACTCATGACGATCCTCGCATTCAGCAGTGCGGCCCAGATTCGGTCGAGTGGGGTTAGAGTTTGGCTTCCACGCCGTGCGCCAGAGCGAGCAGCGCTTGTTGCGTGCCGGGTGTGGACTCATAAGCGACAATGCGGACGAGCGAGTTGCCCTTGCGGAAGACAATGCTCTGCGCGTAGGCAAGACCGGCGTCGCCCAACTGAATCTTCTTTACGTCGTTGGTTTGTCCGGTCTCAAGAATTTTGCGCGCACCGGCGGCATCGTGCATGGTGTGCACGTCGATGACGGCTTCCAACTGGCCCTGGTACTTATAGTCGGAGGTGGAGGTCGAGATGGTTCCAGCCTGGATGTATTGCTCGGAATCTCCGTCGATGTATTGCCAGAGATCTTTGGCTGCGAAGACGCGGGTGTCGCTTGTCTTTTGCCAGCCGGCGACTTCGTTGGAGGCGGGGAAGGGATTGACCTTGGCCTTTTTGCAACCGGAACAGGCGACCGCGGCAACGAGGGCGAGAGCGACGACAGCGAACTTCAAATTCTTCAAGGGACTCATCATGGAACGAACTCCTTCTATTTCCTGCTGAGCAGGATTTGACTGCTGGGCGAGCGGCTCTCGCCGATGCTGGTTACATAGACAGCGGGGTGCTCCTGCAGCGGGCAAGCATATTCGCAGGCACCGCATCCTACGCAACGGCTGGGATCGATGCGGGGCTGTTTGAGTGTTTTGGTGTTGCCTGCCGAATCGATCACTTCAGCCTCTTGCACATAGATCGCCTTGGGTGAGACGGGGCACCACTCTTCGCAGACGATGCAATCGGTGGCGAGAGCCCAAGGGAGACAGCGTCCACGGTCATAGAACGCAGTACCGAGGCGCACGGGCTGACTCTGCGCGCCCCCTACGCCGACGACCCAGCCTTTTTCCTTGGGCGTAATTTGCCAGATGGCGCCGGTGGGACATACCTCGGAGCAGAGCACGCAACTGGGCTCGCAGTAACCGATGCGAGGGACCATGGTGGGTGTCCAAAGGCCTTCAAGGCCGGCCTGATCGAGCGTCGGGTGCAACGAATTGTTGGGGCAAACCTTCATGCACTCGCCGCAGCGGATGCAGCGGGAAAGAAACTCATTTTCGTCCAGCGAGCCCGGTGGGCGAAGCAGCCGCTCGTGGCGACTCTTGCCCAAGCCCGTGTTGGCGCGCATGAGCGGAACAGCGGCCACGCCCGCGGCGATGCCGGTGAGCGTTTTGCGCCGGCTGAGGTCGGGCGAGGCTACTTCACTTTCATTGCGGAAGAAGCGGAACGAGAGACTGTGCTCGGGGCAACTGCCGACGCAGTTCATGCACATGAGGCACTCGGACTTATGCCACTTCGCGCCGCCGATGGGGTCGTCGCCGCCCTGGCAGTGAAGCTCGCAGCGGTTGCAGTGATTGCAGGTTGCGGGGTCCTTATGCAGCCCGAGAATCGACCAGCGTGAGACGGCGCCCAGCAGCGCGCCCAGCGGGCAGATGGAGCGGCACCAGAGACGCGTAATACGCAGGCTGGCGGCCAGGATCAGCAGGAACAGAACGCCCAGCACCAGGCCTTGCGCAAAATGCGGCATACGGAAATCCAGCACGGTTGCTTGCAGGGCTTGATGCAGGGTTTGGCCGGTTGTCTTGATGAAGGCGATGTGGCTGTGTTCGAGCGGCAGCAGAACGGCGCGAACGGCAAAGTTGAACGCGGGCAAGATGGCGAGGCCGAAGGAACGAACCAGCAGGCTGAAAGGATCGAGCCAGCCGATGGCCATGGAGCCAAAACACGCGGCAATCAGCCCGGCAATCAAGACCACATATTTAGCGGTCTGCCAGCGTCTGTAACGGTTGGATTCAATGCGCTGCTTGCCGCGCTTGGCCTCGGAGGGCATGTTGCCGACGAAGTGTTGCAGCGTCCCCATGGGACAGATCCATCCGCAGAAAAAGCGGCCCAGAAAGAGCGTGGGCAACAGGATGAGCAAGCTCCACAAGAGGCCGCGATAAAGGGCGTGGCTGGCAAATGCATTGGCGATAGCGACCAGCGGGTCCCACTCGAAAAAGAGGCGGACGGGGGCGCGCATGTGAATGTCGGAGGTTGCGCCGCCCGAGGGCCGCAGAGAAGTAAACACGAGCAGGCCGAGGAACAGGGCAAGAAAGAATATCTGCGAAATTCTGCGCAGTAGCGGCAATTTGGACCGGACCACAAACCCTCCGCGCACGGCGCTCAAAGGGGCGCGATGCGAACTGGAATGCACCGAAGGATCGACTTTGTGCTTATCGATTGACCTGGCGCTTCACCGCATGGATGCAGCACACTGGGCGCTTTCGAGTTGGCCGCCCTGAAGAACCATGCGCAACAATCCTGCTGGTGCTCGCAACGTTACGAAAGATGCGGCCTCAGCCAACACTATCCATGTAGAAGTATCATTGGCGTTCAGCGGAGAGAAGAACAGTGATCGTCATCACGTAGAGCGGAATTCCAACTCGCGGAATCATAGTAGACTTCGCTCAAACTATAAGTTAAAACGCCTGTATTTACAGGCGATTGATAAGTGTCGCGATGCACGCGGCACCGAAACCATTATCAATATTGACGACAGAAACGTTTGGGGAACAGGTATTTAACATGCCGAGCAGGGCAGCCAGTCCACCGAACGAAGCGCCGTAACCGACACTGGTGGGGACGGCCAGCACGGGCGCGTTCACGAGGCCGCCTACGACGGTGGGCAGTGCGCCCTCCATGCCGGCGCACACGATGAGGACACGCGCGGATTGCAGAGAGGTTCTTTGCGCGAGCAGACGATGGATGCCGGCCACGCCGACGTCGGCGATCAGTTCGACGGTGTTGCCCATCATGCGCGCAGTCACTACTGCTTCTTCTGCCACCGGCAGATCGCTGGTGCCGGCACACACAACGCCGATGGTTCCCTTGCCCAGATTTGCCGCAGCCTGCGTCAGAGTGATGGTGCGCGCCGTCTCGTGATAGATGGCGCGCGGCTCGACGGCGAGCACCGCGTCATAAGACTCACGCGAGGCGCGGGTGGCCAATACGTTTCCGCCTGCCTGGGCCATGCGCGCAAAGATCGCTGCCACCTGCGCGGAAGTTTTGCCCGCGGCGAAGATGACTTCGGGCATGCCGGTGCGCAAGGCGCGATGATGATCGAGCTTGGCAAAACCAAGGTCTTCAAAGGGCAGATCGCGCAGCCGGTCCATGGCATCATCCACATTGGTACGGCCATCCCGTACTTCGTTCAGCAGTGCCTCAATCTGTGGGCGATCCATTATTGCTCCTTCGTGGTTGGTCCGGTCAGCGCAGCGTAGAGGCGCATGGCCTCGTGCATCACCTGCTTGAGGGGAACGCTGTGCCGCGCGGCAAGCTGGCGGCAATCCTCATATTCTGGAGTGGCATTGGCCACATCGCCCGAAGGCCAGCGCGCGATTTTGATGTTGACTGGCCCCCATGCAGTTTGCACTTCGGCAAACTCCCGTGCCAGAGCCATCTTGTTTTCAAGCCTCCAATGCAGACCGATGGTGGTGGTCTCGCGAAACAGGAGTTCGCGCAATGGAGGCACAAGATCGGGACGGCAGAGCACGGTCAACTGCACGCCCGTGCGTCCTTTCTTCATTTGCACAGCGACTTGATACACATCCCATGCGCCGGCTGCCAGCAACAACTCGCTGACGTACCCGAGCAGTTGCGGATTGGAATCGTCGATCACCGTTTCAATGACGGCGATCGGTTCGACGGCCGCATCCGCGGCATTGTCGTCGCCAATGAGCAGACGAAGAAGATTGGGTTGTCCCGGCGTTTCACGACCGCCCGCGCCATAACCGGAAGCAGCAATGCGCATGGCGGGAAGAGGAACATAATGCACGTTCAACATGCGCAGAATCGTCGCGCCCGTGGGAGTGACCCGCTCCATCGGCGGGCCTGCCGCGTAGAGGGGTGCATCGCCGAGCAGGGCGAGGGTGGCCGGAGCTGGAACCGGCAGCGTTCCATGCTGACAGTCAACCGTGCCGCTGCCCACATTCAAGGGCGATGCGAGCCACCGATCGACGCCGAGCCACTCACTGCCAGCCGCTGCACAGACGATATCCACAATGGTATCGACCGCGCCTACTTCGTGAAAATGCACCTTCTCTATAGGGATGGAGTGGATAGCGGCCTCGGCCTCGCCAAGCAATTGGAAGGCGCGCATGGCGCGCTCTTTCACAGGCTCAGACAACGGCGCGGAACGGATGATGCCGAGGATGACCGAGAGCGAACGATGGTGCTGGTGCGTATGCTCGTGCTCATGAGAATGTTCGTGAGCATGGGAGTGCGGATGCTCATGATCGTGATCGTGGGAATGCTCATGAGAATGGGGAGCATCCAGATGCGCGGCGAGTGCGGAATGAGTTTCGTGGGCATGGTCGGCGTGCGCTTCATGCGTATGGCTGGAATGCTCGTCGTGCGCGAGCGACTTTTCTGCAAGCGCCCCGTCGGCTGTCAGCACATCGACTTTCGTGGCGGCGATGCCACCACGGCTCACTTTGCGGACCTCAAGCCGGGCACCCACGTTAAGAGCGGCAGCCGTCTCCGCCAGATGTTCCAAGGGGACACCCGCATCCACCAACGCGCCCAGTAGCATGTCTCCGCTTATGCCGGAAAAGCATTCAAAATATCCAATACGCATCGAGGCTGATTCTATCCTGTCGGCTAAGCTCCCCGCCGAAACAATACATCGACGGGCAGAATTGCGTTCATCGATCCGGAGCGAAAGCCGGCACAATCGAGCGTCACATATTGGAACCCCGCCTTGCGCAGGGCCGCGGTGATCGCGTCCAACATCTCCATTGTCAAAGCGCGGGGCATCTCGGTGCGGGCAATTTCAACGCGGGCCAATTCGCCATGATGGCGGACGCGCAGTTCGCGAAAGCCCAACTGCCGCAGGCTTTCTTCGCCCTGCTCCACCTGAGCGAGCACTTCGCGCGTCACGGTGCGGCCATACTCGACTCGCGAAGAAAGACACGGCGCGGCAGGGCGATCCCAGAGCGGGTAGCCAGCAGCCTTGGCCAGCGAACGCACTTCGAGCTTGGTCAAACCTACATCCGCCAGCGGCGCTAAAACCGCCTGCTCCTGGGCGGCACGTTGGCCGGGCCGAAAGTCGCGCGTATCGTCCGCGTTCATGCCGTAGGCAATTTTTGCGAACCCCAACTGAGCGCCTAGAACCTTCATGCCCGCGAACAGTTCGGTCTTGCAATGGAAGCAGCGATTGGCGTCGTTGCGCTGGTATTCGGGGCGGTCCAATTCCTCAGTCAGGATCACGCGCAAGGGCATATTTTGCGCAGTCGCGAAAGTCTGCGCCTGCTCCATATCGCGCCGGGCAAGACTGGGAGAATCGGCCAGCACGGCGAGCATCCGGTCACCCAGGACGCGGTGCGCAGTGGCTGCCAGAAAGGCGGAATCCACGCCGCCGGAGTAAGCCACCATGAGGCTGCCTAACTCCCGCAGACGTGCTTCGAGTGCAGTCAATTTGGATTCGGGTGTGTGGTCGTTTGCAAGTGCCGGGACCGGCGCATTTTCCACCGGGTCAGTCTTGGGTAGCTTCGCTTCTGCATACGCCGCCATACCGCAAATTATAGCTGTTTTGTGTTTCGCGTGCGGCGGGGGAGTAACAAGCCAATATGCAGTCGGACGATGCGCGAAGTTTTGGCAAAGTTGCTCATGCGATGACCTGCGTGTTTCTCAAGCAAAGAAACTATCTTGCCGATGAGGCCGGTTTGACGGGCGCGTCGGACCATGGGCTGCCGATGGTGGGCGTGCCGACGGCAAAGGCCGGGTCCATCGAAGCGATGTCCACACGATAGCTTACGGTATCGGCGCTGGGGAACGTAGCTGGAACCTTCTGCGTGACTTTGCCGGTCGCGGCCCACTCCGTGCCACGTTGAAAGGTAGTGATAAAGCCAACGCAACTGAGAGCAAGCGGATCGTGCCCCAGCGTGGTATGGAAGATGCGGCCCTTGCCATACGTAAGAACCATCAACATGGGCTCGTCTCTGCCGGTGCCCTTGTTATTCGGATCGGAGTGCGCGGTCGCCAATACCGTCATGTTCTTGCCGGGTCCGCGAAGGGTAGCGTAAAGCTCGTCGGTCGCGTGCATCCAGACAGGCGGCAAGCCTTTCATAATCGGATGCTCGGGGGCGCGAGTTACTAACTGAAAAGGACGGCGGCTGCCATGAGAGCCCGCCGCTCCGGCAGAAGGATCGGAGACTAACTCACCGGCTTTGAAATACCAGAAAGGCCCGGCTTCCTCGTGCCTGTTGCGCCAGCCGCCGATGCCTGTCATGAGGTTATAAGCGGGCCAGTTGGGAAAGGCATTATCGGCCGCGTGCACGGCGACGAGACCGCCGCCCGCAGCGATAAATCGCTCGAACTCGCGGCGTAGATTCTCTGGCCAATCCGGTGCGTCCAGATTCGAGACAATCACCTGGTAATGGCTGAATTCAGGCTTGAAGTTCGTAAAATCCCCATCGGATAAAGGGGCAGTTGCCACAGTTACCTCGAACAATCCTGTCTCTTCAAGCTCTTTCTTCAGCACCGGGGTTGTGATTTTCCAGTTATGAAAGGTGCCGGCGCTCTGGCCATCGAGAATCAGTACCCGAATGGGGGCCGCGGCTGCGGAAACACTGACCGCAAAAAACAGCCCTACCGATAAAAATGCGAGAGGAACCCACTTCATCTTTGAGCCTCACTTCGGCTGATCGACAATTTACTCGCTGGACCCGGTCTCTTGCTCGGGAAGCATCTGATAACTGACAAACGCGAGGCGCTCGCCATCGGGAGCCCAGTTGGGAACATTCATGGTTCCGGAGCCGCCGACGATGTTCACCAAGACTCTGGATTTCAAGTTACTGGTGGATAGGATGTGCAGGGCAATGCCTTTGTTAGCAGGATGCCCAGGCACACCATTTTCGTAAGAATAAAAGACGACCGACTTACCGTCCGGCGAGGGATGGGGCGTCCAATTATTCCGTTTGTCGAACGTGATCTGCTGGGGAGCCGTGCCGTCGGGGCTCATGCGCCAAATCTCCATGGCACCGCTGCGATCCGAGTTGAAGTAGATGTACTTACTGTCGGGAGAGTAGTCCGGATCGTCGCTGATGCCGGTTCCTGTAGTAAGCGCCGTTTCCGCTCCGCCTGCAGCGGGGATGGCGTAAATATTGCCGCCGACGTGCGTTGGATTGGGGCGCGTGAAGAGGATCGTCTTGCCGTCGGGCGACCAGCTATGCCAGTAGGAATCGGGGCGTTCCGTCACCATGCGCGGGGCGCCGCCGCTTGAAGGAACGATATAGACACGCCTGCCGGGATTGCCGGGCGTGGTACAGGTGATCGCCAATAATTGGCCATCTGGCGAGAGTCCGTGGCTTCCCGTGCAATCGTCGGCTGCGCCGATATCGATGGGCTCGGGAGTGCCGCCGCTCACGGGAATCTTCCACATGCGGCCATCTTGATTGAAGATCAGGAACTTACTATCCCGGGTCCAATTGGGGGCTTCGAAGTGGGCGCGCTGCGTATGCACGACTGTAGCCCGCCGCGCGTCTTCGTGAATCTCAATGGTCTGCAGAGTGCTGTAGAGAGCGAGCTTGGCGGGAACAGACGGAGGCGTGAGTTGTTTTAGTTCAACCTTCGAGAAGGCTCCCTTTTCGACTGCGTTCCTGTTGTGCGCACAGACTCCGAGGCCGGCATAGAACGGACCTTCGAGATGCAGTTTGATGGACGCGCCCACCTGGTGAAGGGGTTCACCGTTCCTGCTTAGAAACAGGGTGATGGTGTCGCCGCGCTTTTCAAGCCGCACCCGCCGGGGCGCCTCGATATTCAACTCAATATCCTGCGTGGTGGCGCCGGGGGCTCGCCGATATTGGAGAGCCGTCAGACCGGAGCCGTGCTGCGCGGTGTCGGCATAGATGCTGCCGGTATCGAGGCTCTGCCGGAAGATCAATATCGCCTTTCGATGGGGATCGTGGACGCCAGCCACAACCGGAAAGCCTATGTCCGCCGTAAGCGAGACATCGCCGGCTACCCTCTTCCAGATGAAGTGAAAATCGTCTGCCGTGGACCACAGGTTTGCACCCGCAGAAGCAATGATATAGGCGTCGGCGGCCGGGTCGTACGCGGCTTTTCCAGGAGGAGTCACACTGCCGATGTCTGACTGCCCTTCAAAGATGCCGCGTGAGTCCTTAGAAGCCTGCGCCGACAGAGGCAGAGTTTGGAAACCGAAACCATAGAACAGAAAAAAGGCAGGAAGTGCGGCAAACCGGAGAATCGATCTCCTCAACATGCTGAAACGCCCCCGGGGTATGCCCCTCTGAAATTCGCAGGCATACCGCATATCGACCATTTGCGTGGCGAGCAAAGTCTAGGTGTCGAGCCCGGCATTGTCAACCGGGGAGGAGACACGGAGATACGTGCCGGCTTGCACTTTTTTTCGGGAGGGACAGCGGCATGAACGTATCAGAGGAGAGGAGTTAGCCTTGCAGAGCAAACCGAGAGTCGTCTAACAAACGGCTCCCATGTGCGGATTCGCAAAGGTGTCTTGATTCTCTGCGTCACTGCGATCGAGGCAGGCAAAATCCTTCTCGATGATCAATTCCAATTTTCCGTGCAGGACTTCAAGGCTCCCATACAGGCCGACCTCATTGCCTGCTGCCCACGCGCGGGCTTCCTGGGAGGGAACGACCACCGCCACTTCGTGGGGCTGGTAGCGCACGGCGATCTTTTGCTGGTCGGGCGAGTGCTCCAGCGCGTAGGTCAGCTTTGCATCCTCATGAGGAGCAAAGTAGGTGATCTCCTCGATTCTTCCCGCCTCAATCAAGCGAACCATTTCAGAGGGAGAAACGCGGAGGCGCAAAGAACTGCCTTTCATTCGCAATTTCATCGTACTTCCTTCATTTTTATTATGCAGTGTCGCGCCGGCTCAAGGCCGTGTCTTTATAGATGCGCAGAGAAAGGCGCGTCACAGGCACGGCCGAAGTTTTTCGACGGCGTTCGAGTTCGGTCTAACATAGCTTGACATATCCCGCATGGATCGTTGAACGTCGAATTTGA
>JAATGG010000142.1 GCA_015654835.1 Terriglobales bacterium | reverse complement strand
TAGAAAAGCTGTTCGATCTCTACGCCAAAATGAACGCCTCGGTTGAACCTCTCAAAAATATATAGTGATCGAACACCTGGCCTTCAGGTAGCTCCCACAATCTAATCACAAGCCGCAAAGAACTAAAAGACGTGGCCGGTCCCCCGGTCACGTCTTTAGTTTTTACTTTGCTTTTTGCGGCTGGCACAGTGCCGAATGCCTGCAAATACAGCGTTTGGTACGCGCCCGATTTCACTCACCGTTCGATATCTCTTTCTCGAATTCCCGGCCGCCGGTCCTGCCGGCCCGCCTGCGTATCCACCACCAGGCAAACCCTCCCACGGCCAGCACGCCGACGATCCCCACTGCCGTCAGCGCATGGTGAGCCACCACGTCCACCGCTCCTGGTCCCAGTTTCAGCACCAGCAGCGACAACACCAGCCAGCGCACCATCCTGCCGCAGAACACCGCCAGCATGAACGGCAGCACGCGCATCTCGAACACTCCTGCGGCAAACACAAAGGCCTTCCACGGCGTTGGGGGCGGCAGCATGGAGGGAATCATCATGGCCAGAAACTCCTGGCTCTCGAAGCGGGCACGCATCCGTTCATAGCGCGCGCGGTTCACCCGCTTCAGCAAGAACAGCTCCCCGCCGGCCCTGCCCAACCCATAGGGCAGCAGTCCGCCGATCGCCGATCCCACGGCCGCCATCAGGCAGTATCCCCAGAAATGGGCCTTGTCGTTCCACACATAGGCCGCCAAAATCACGTCCATCGGGACCGGAATCGTCGAGGAATCGAGCAGGGCTACCGCCCCCGCGCCCCAAAAACCCAGCTTGATGATCGCCGGCAAGACAGCAAACTTCCATTTTCCTAGAAGTCCTATGAAAAACTGCTTCAAACAGAGTCCCCTTCCACTCGCCAATCCGTCCATTCAGAAAGAACCATTGTACGAGGACTGCGTTGCCCGTATATATCATCAGCCGATGCGTTGCCGGTCGGGCTAGGCCGGTCTTGCGGAAATGAGAGAATAGATAGAAAGGACTCGATACGGAGCTTACGGCGTGCGTGTGCCCAATCTAGCTCCTGCCCGGACGAATGCCCACCAGCATAGTGCCACCTAGTGTGAACGAGCCAAACGAGCCGACCGGACCCGGCCGCGAAAACGGCGTTCCCGAGAACGGTCAGGATTCCGGCCAGCCGGAGTCTGCGTCCCCTGTTGTCCGCGGCTCGCGTTGGGTCGACTACGATACCCACGAACTGCTGGAAATGATCAGCGAACTCGAGGATGAGCGCCGCTTTGCCCGTTTGCGCGAGGGCATCTGGATCGCCATTCTCCTCCACTTGGTGGTAATTTCTGCACTCACGTGGATTCCAAAATATGTCTTCAAGGTCCCCCAGGTCATCGATCCCATCGACGCCATCAAACAGCGCAAAGATCTGACCTATCTCGATTTGCCACCCGACGCCTTGCGCCAGATCCGCCCCAGGGTAACGGTCAAGCCCGTTCCGCAAAAGCCCCCGACCATCGACAAGAAGACTCTGGACGCGTTTAATCGCGCCACGCCGCCGCCCACGCTGCCGCCGACTCCCGCGCCCACCGTAACAACACCGCAACAGCAACCTGCTCCGCAGCCGATGCAGCCCAACCCGCAGTCGCAGTCACAGCTTCAGTCGCCTCGGCCCCAGGCAGTCCCAGCCCGGCCCAGCTTTGCCATGGGTTCGCAGAATCCAGCCGACCAATTGCGTGAGGCCATGAAGGGCGCAGCCCGCAATCCCGGAGCAGGGGGAACCCAATTGCCCGGCGGCGGTCTGGCTCGGCATCCGGGCGCCGGCGCCGGCGGAGTACAAATCCTGTCCGACACGCAGGGCGTCGATTTCAACTCGTGGCTGCGCCGCTGGTATTACGAGACAGAGCACACCTGGGACCCACTGATTCCCGATGAGGTCAACCCCCCGATTCTCAAGTCGGGCGCAGTGCAAATCCGCTTCAAAGTTCTTCCCAACGGTCGCGTCACGGATATGCAGTTGGAAGGCCGCTCCGGCGATACGGCTCTGGATCGCGCCGCCTGGGGAGCTTTGACCGGTTCCAACTACCCGCCGTTGCCCAAAGAGTTTCACGGCCCCTATTTGGAACTCCGCGCCGTCTTTCTCTACAACATGCAGCCCCCGCGCTAGCCATGAGTCGGCAAAAACCTCAGCGATAACGGAAGAGCCCACCGGCAGTCAGTGCTGATGGGCTCTTCCGTTGTCGCTGCATTTCCTCAGGCAGTCGCATCTTCAGTCTGCCCGTGGTCCGCCAGCGGCACGTCCGCTTGCAAGTCCAGCGGCCTGACAGCCTGGTGTAGATAAATACCGTCCTGAGCCAGCAGGGCCTCATAAATGGGAGTGCGTCTCCACATCCTCGCCAGCGCAAACGCACTCATGTTGGCAATCATCAGCGGCAGCACCAGTCCATAGCCTCCGGTCATCTCGAAAACGATCAGGACGGAGGTCATCGGTGCGCGCACAATCCCCGCAAAGACCGCTCCCATCCCCACCACCGCGAAAGCCCCGATGGCATCGGCGGGATGATGGAAAATAGTTACGTCCAGATAGCCAACGGCACCGCCCAGCATCGCTCCCATAAACAGTGCCGGGGCAAAAATGCCACCCGCCCCACCACTGGAGTAGGAACAAACCGTGGCCGCCAATTTAAGCACGCAAAAGGAGATCATGAGAATCACCGGCATGGTACCGGTAAGAGCCAGCGTCAGCGTCTTGTAGGGATCGCCCGCAATTCCATTCAGGTGAAACAATTCCAGCCCCACCACGGCGAGACTCCCGGTAGCGACTCCGCCAATCGCGGGATGCACCCACCGCGGCACCGCCGTAAGCCTCTTGAATTGGGCGCGCAAGGCAAGCAGCGAGTCGGTGAATCCAATTGAAACCGCAGCAGCCAGCACGCCCAGCAGCGCATACCACACCAGCGACGAGGCGTTGCCCAGCGTATAGGGCCGAGGCACATGAAACACCGGATTCGAGCCAAGAATCGTGTGCTCCACCACCGCCGCCAGCGCCGCCGCCACGATTACACCCGAGAGCATGGTCTGATCCAGGTCGCCCACCAGTTCTTCCAGGGTAAAGGTGATGGCCGCGATGGGCGCATTGAAGGCGGCGGCTATCCCAGCCGCCATGCCCACGGTCGTCAGGCGACGGCGATAAGGAGGGCTGAGCCGCGCCCCGTGCGCCAACATGCTGCTGACGCCGGCGCAAATCTGCACCGTCGGCCCTTCAAGTCCCAGAGAAGCGCCCGAGCCAATCTGGATGGCGCATAGAAAGAACTTGCCGACAGTTTCCCGAATACTCACCAGGCCGAAGCGAAGCGTGTACGCCACTTTAACTTGGGGAATGCCGCTCCCGGCCGCGGCTGGGGCCAGATAATAGAGCCCTAATCCGGCTACCAGCCCGCCCAGTGCAGGCGAGAGAATCGTCCACCAGATCCAGCTATTCCCCGGCGCCGCATTGGCACGATTGATGAAAAGCTTTTCGGCCCAGCCGATGCTTAGGTGAAAGGCCACCGCCGCCAGCCCGCACAACCCTCCGGCAATGATCGTCACTACCAGTACGCGCTGTCGTTCATTGGCGAGTCGCCGCATCAGCCAGACGACAAAGCGGGAGTACAGACCTCGCAATCCAATTAAACGACTCAATTCAGAGGACCTCGGAGAACAGTCTTGCTATTCAAGTATAAGAGCGCCGCCGATTCAACGTCCCGAAGTCCGGTCAGGGCGCCTGCCCAAGACTGAGATGCTCCGTCATTCAGCCAAGAACATTCTTGAGGCCCCAACGACAACGGCCACCCCGAAGGGTGGCCGTTGTCTCGATGCTTTGAGAGCGATTACCGCTCGTTCTTGCGCCAGTTGAGCAAGTCGCCAAGAGTTGTAGTCGAGCTGGAAGAGGCAGGCTGCTTGTAGCTCTCGACCGTCGCACGGCTGGCTTCATGCCCCGCCGAACGCAGGCTCAAGCCCACCTTCTTCTCTTCTACATTGATCTTGATGATCTTGAACTCGTGCTCCTGGCCCTGATCGAGGTTGACCGGTGTGCCGTCGTCGGTGACCGCTTCGGAGATGTGGCACAGACCCTCGACACCCTCGGCGATTTCAACAAAAGCACCGAACTGCGCGGTGCGAAGAACCTTGCCGTGAACCACGTCGCCCACACGGTGATCGGCAAAGAAGCTCTCCCATACGTCGGGCTGCAACTGCTTGATGCCCAGGCTGAGACGGCGATTCTGCGGCTCGACGCCAAGAACCACTGCCTTGACCTTCTCGCCCTTCTTCACGATCTCGGAAGGATGCTTGACCCGCTTGGTCCAGCTCAGGTTGGAGACGTGAACCAGGCCGTCGATGCCGTCTTCGATTTCGATGAAGGCGCCAAAGTCGGTGAGGTTGCGCACGCGGCCTTCGACCACGGTGCCCGCCGGATAGCGCTCGGTCAGGTGCTCCCATGGATTTTCGAGCAACTGCTTCATGCCCAGCGAGATGCGGCGGTCGGCCGGATTCACGCTCAGCACCACGGTCTCAACTTCATCCCCCGGCTTGACTAGCTTGGAGGGATGCTTGAGCCGCTTGGACCAGGTCATCTCGGAAAGGTGAACCAGACCTTCGATGCCCTGCTCCAGCTCGACGAACGCGCCGTAATCGGTAACCGAAAGAACGCGGCCACGAACATGCGCACCCACCGGATAACGCTCGGAGGCATCCAGCCACGGGTCGGGCGTCAACTGCTTAAAGCCCAGTGAAACCCGCTGCTTTTCCTTGTCGAACTTGAGAACCTTCACCTGGATCTCATCGCCGACGTTCACCAGATCGCGGGGGTGCGTCAGGCGCCCCCAGCTCATATCGGTGATGTGCAGCAATCCATCAATGCCGCCGAGGTCGACAAACGCGCCGTAATCGGTCAGGTTCTTGACGGTACCGGTCAGAACAGCGCCCTCACCCAGGTGCTCCAGGGTGGTGGACCGCTTGGCGTTCTGCTCTTCTTCCAGGATTTCCTTGCGGCTGACAACCACATTGCCGCGCTTCTTATTGAGCTTGATGACCCGAACTTCGATCTGCTGGCCGAGATAGCCATCCAGATTGCGCACCGGGCGAATCTCAAGCTGCGAGCCGGGCAAAAAGGCCTTCATGCCGATATCGACGGTCAAGCCACCTTTTACGCGGCTCACAACCGTACCCATCACCGGAGTCTTTTCGTTCGCGGCCTTTTCGATCACGTCCCAAACACGCAGGCGCTGCGCCTTCTCGTAACTGACGAGATAACCACCCTCCGGCTCTTCGCGCTCGATTACCACTTCGATCACGTCGCCGGCCTGGAACTTTACCGCTCCGGTATGATCCAGCACCTGCTCAAGCGGCACCAAGCCTTCGGACTTGAGTCCTACATCCACCACCAAGTGCTTATCCGTGGCCTTGATCACAGTCCCGGAGACGATCTTGTCGCCATACGCTTCAACAGCGGCAGCCTCGGCGGCCTGCTCCCGTTCAAATGCTTCCAGAGCGGCGGAGAAATCCTCTGCGGATTCCATGCCATGCTCGGCAGGCGAGGATGTCTTGTGTTCGCTGACGGGTGCGGCAACGGCAGGTGCCGTGGCAACAGGTGCAGCTTGAACTGGTACTGCCGATTGGGCGCTTGCCGGTTCGGATACAGTTTCGACAGCAGGCGGGGTTTGCGCTGGGACTTCCGTTGCGACACCGGTAACAGGCGCGGTCTCAACGAGTGCTTCCGTTTGAGGCGCGGCCTCGACTACAGGCTCGGTTGCGGCATCGGCGTCCAGCGCGGATAAATCGACTGCTTCGGCGGTCTCAGGGTTGGACGTGGATTCGGACGACGGCTGCTCAAGCTCCGTCGCAGGCTCGAATGTTGGAGTTTCCAATTCGGTGTTCAGGGTTATACTCTCGGGTTCTGGATTGAGGACGTTTGCCATCACTGCTAGCTCCGCGATTCCTTGCACCCGCGGTATTCGACAGACTTGCCGCTGGGTGTGGTCCCCACGCTCCGATTGCCGTGAGCGGGGAGATCCGAAGGCCAATCCCGGCGGTGCAACCATGTGCCTAATAACCGCGGAGTTTTCACGAAAGACAATCCTCCCAGCTCATTGTGCTGGCATAACTAGCGACTGATCTCCGTGGGAAACACCCGGCAGGCAACGGCTGGCTGGAGGGCGGCCGCAGCTCACTGCTGGAATCCGCGCAGGTAGCTACGGTTTCAAGTGTAGCAACCCCAACTTTCCCAAGTCAATCCAATAGGTTGCCTGTGCCGCATTGCAATATTAATTGCAACCGCATATTCATAAATCTCCTCCGCAGCAGTCATTCGAACGCACTCTAAGAAGCTAGTCCGACAGCCAACCATGCAAGTTAGCTCCATAACTTGGTGAAAGTCTCCAGGATTGTCGCCCCGCGGCTTCTATACTCTTTAGAACGACGTTTTTATCTATGGATATTCTTTGGACCCCTTGGCGTTTTGCCTACGTCTCCTCTGCGGAAGGGCCTTCGCGGCCCGGCGTTCCTGCATCTTTGGCCGCCTGGCCGGGTGACAAAAACTGCGTTTTTTGCAATCTTCTGGCTTCGGTGGATTACGCCATCGACAACGGCATGGACCGGAACGAGGCAGAGGCTGTCGGCGGGCTGATCAAGCGGGGTGAGCATTGTTTTATCTGCCTCAATGCTTTTCCCTACACTTCAGGCCACGTCATGGTGCTGCCCTATGCCCATCTGGATCGTGTAGCCGCCCTGCCGACAGCCGCCGCTCATGAAATGATCGACCTCGCGCAGCTCACCGAACGGGCACTGCAGCAACTTTATCGGCCGCACGGTTTCAATTTCGGGATGAATGTGGGCCAGGCCGCAGGCGCAGGCGTTGCCGGCCACTTGCACATGCACGCCATGCCGCGTTGGACCGGCGACACCAACTTCATGACCACTATTGCGGAAACGCGCGTGCTGCCCGAGGACTTGGCGACCACCTGGAAGCGGCTGCGCGAAGCATTTGCCGGGCTTGTGGGCTAGCACCGGACTAGCTCTTTGGCAAGTCGACCTCTGAATCGTTGGCGGCAATGGCCAGCAGCGGCTGCGACCACTCATCCGACTCCATTTCGCGTACGTCGGGCAGCAGTTTCTTGACCTCCGCCAGTTCTCCGTCGGAGTGGGCCAACTCGCCCAACCGGCGCCCATACGAAAAAACGCCGCCCTTGCCTTCGATGGAACCCAGAAATTTGTTGTAAAGGTCGACGCTGTTGCCCAGCGCGTTGCCTAGCCGGGTGACATGCGTTTGCGCGGTCACCAGCTTGTCGTAAATCTTCTTGCCCAGTTCATGGATCGCCTTGGCATTCTTGGTGATTTCCATTTGCTGCCAGCCAAACTCGATAGCACGCAAAAGCGCGATCAGCGTCGTCGGTGTGGCCATGACGACATGGTTCTGCGCGCTGAATTCGATGAGCGTCGGATCGGCCTCAAGAGCCGCACTGAACAAGGCTTCGCTAGGCAAAAAGCAAACAACAAAGTCCGGCGCTTTTTCAAACTGCTTCCAATAGGCCTTGCCCGAAAGTTCTTTCAAATGCGTCTTGACTCGCTGGGCGTGGGCCGCAAAACGAAGCGCTTGTGTGGCAGCATCGGTGGCGCCGCCGGCGTCCAAAAACGCATCGAGAGGCGTTTTGGCGTCGACCACGATCTCGCGCCCGTTCGGCAGTTGAACGGTCATGTCCGGACGCAGCATCTTGTCGTCTTCGTCGCGGGCCGAAACCTGCTCGTTGAACGAGCAATACTGCACCATTCCGGCATATTCGACACAGCGCTTGAGCTGCAGTTCGCCCCAGTTACCGCGAGTCTTCGGAGCCCGCAGCGCGGTGATCAACTGCGACGTCTCATATTTCAGCGCATCGAGCGAGGCAGGAATCGTTTTTTGAATATTCTCAACCAGCGTCTCCACTTTGGCGTACGCGCCGGAACGCTGTGCTTCCATCTGGTGCGCCTGCTCGTGGAGGCTCTTGAGTGCGGCCCCCAGGGGGTCGAGCAGATTCTTGATGGCCTGTTCCTTGGCCTCCAGAGTTTGCTTCGCGACAATATTCTGCCCACCAAGCTCCTGCTTTGCCAGCGTCAAGAAGCTTTGATTGTTGGCGCTGAGAGCCTTGGCCGCCAAATCGCCGAAAGCCTTTTCGATATCGACCTGCATCTGGGCATATTTGTCCCTTTCGGCCGCGATTTGCGATTCGGCTGCGCGAAGCTGGCCGGTCAGGTCGGTTACGGATTCCTGCAATCTTTTTGCTTCCGCGCCGTGCGCAAGCTTTTCCGCTTCTACGGCGGTGAGGCGTTCGCGCAGCAGACGGCTTTCCGCCTGGGCGGAGTTTCTCCCCAGCCAATAGCCGAGCAGCACCCCGGCGAGCACTGCAACCACTCCCATAACCAAAGCCAGCATCGACGCTCTTTTCCTCTTCGCCTAATGTACGCCTTCAAACTGTGTATTTCCTGTGAAATCGTGCTCGATTTCGTTCCCCCGTTCTCCTCCGCCGGGCCGTGCGGCATCTTCTTGCCCTTCGTGCCTTTACACACCCTCACCCGCCCGGTAGACTTGAAATTTCGGGGCCTTGCGCGTTTTTTTCGGCGTGACGGTTGTGTTCCCCTGCCATGGGCGGGTATCGTAGGCAGGCGGAACACGAATGAAATGACCCCCGCGGATTTTTGAAGTTCCGAACCATAAGAGGAGAAACACGCATGGCCGTGGAAGAAAAAGTCAAGCAGATCATTGTCGAACAACTGCAGGTGGATGAGGCCGAAGTGACCCCCGGCGCCAGCTTCCAAGAAGACCTTGGAGCGGATTCGTTGGACGTGGTCGAGTTGGTAATGCAGTTCGAGGAAGCATTCGATCTGGAGATTCCCGACGAAGACGCCGAGAAGATCAAGACCGTGAAGGATGCGGTCGAGTACATCGAGAAGAATGCGAAAGGCGGCAAGTAAGCGGTGAGCCGTCGAGTCGTCATCACCGGCCTGGGGCTGGTTTGCGGTGTGGGCAACACCGCTCCTGAGGTGTGGCGGCAGCTTTTAGCCGGAACCAGTGGTGTAGGCCCGATTCAGGGCTTTGACACCACCGGCTTTTCGGTGACTTTTGCCGCCGAGGTCAAGAACTTTGACCCCTTGAATTTTGTGGACAAAAAAGAGGCGCGCAAAATGGGGCGCTTCATCCACTTCGCCTTTGCCGCCACCCAGGAGGCCATGGCCCAGTCAGGCCTGCAGATCACTCCTGAAATTGCCGAACGGGTAGGTGTGTTTATTGGCTCGGGCATCGGCGGTTTCGAAATTATCGAGCGCGAGCATAACAATCTTCTCCAAGGCGGCCCGCGCAAGATTTCCCCCTTCTTCATTCCCGCAACCATCGTGAACATGGCGGCGGGCCAAATCAGTATTCGGTACGGCGCACAAGGCCCTATCTCAGCCACGGCCACGGCCTGCGCCACCAGCGCCAACTCGATTGGCGATTCGGTGCGCATGATCATGCACGGGGACGCGGACGTGATGATCGCCGGCGGCTCCGAAGCTGCGGTTACGCCCATGTCCGTTGGCGGTTTTGCCGCCATGCGGGCGCTTTCGGCCCGCAACGACGATCCTGCCCGCGCCAGCCGCCCCTTCGACAAAGACCGCGATGGTTTTGTGGTGGGCGAAGGTGCTGGCATCGTCATTCTTGAAGAACTGGAGTTTGCCAAGGCGCGCGGCGCAAAGATTCTCGCCGAGGTCATCGGCTATGGCATGAGCGCGGACGCCTATCACATGACTTCCATCGCTCCGGAAGGCGCAGGCGCACAACGGAGCATGAGAGCTGCTCTGAAAGACGCTGGCATCGCTCCGGAAGAGGTGGGGTACGTGAATGCCCATGCAACCTCCACTTCGGCGGGCGACGGCAATGAATCGCGGGCTATCGAGTTGGTCTTTGGCGAACACGCCACGAGCCACAAGCTCAAGGTGAGCGCTACCAAGTCCATGACCGGCCACTTGCTGGGCGGTGCGGGCGGACTTGAGGCGGGCATCACGGTGATGGCGCTGCTGAACCAGGAACTTCCACCGACCACCAACCTCGACAATCCCGATCCCGAGTGCCGGCTGGACTATGTGCCCAACAAGCCCATTGCTCACAGCTTCGATATCGCCTTGTCGAACTCTTTCGGCTTTGGCGGCATCAATGCAACGCTGATCATGCGTCGGTGGACTGAGTAGAGCAGCCTTTGGCTGCTCGCTCTGAATCCCGATCTCGAATCGATTCTTTCTGCAAAAACAAAACGGCGCGCATCCATGCGATGCGCGCTATTTTGTTGCTCGCTGCGGCTGTTTCTATTGGAATGCGGCCGTAAAACCGACGCCCACAATCAGCATCAGCACCCACCATCCAAAGACGATGGTGTACCCGGCGCTGCGCTTGGTTCCCGCGACAATGGAGATACCGATGGCGGTGAGCACAAGGCTCCAGATGGTGATGGGATCGACCGCGATCGCAAGAGAATAGAGGATTCTGTTGGTATCCGTCGGGTTGAGGTAATAGCCCAGGTTCGTGCCTGCTGGATTGCTCGGCAGGAAGGCGTCGGGCGCGACACCCGCGAATAAGCCGACGGCTCCCAGCACCAGTTTGACGAGTCCAGGCAGACCGGCATACCAGACGACAGCCAGGGTTTTGCCGAATGTGGCCTTGCCGCCAAAGCCGAAGTTGATGCTCGCCACCAGCACGCCGGCCGCAATCAAGTCGAGTAGCAGAACACCGACTGGAGCCGCTCCCCAGATTGCTTTTTGGATGTTGGAGGAGACTCTGATCTGGTTTTCCCGCTGCTCGGGCGAAAGCTTGTCGAGTGCATCGGCTGCCTTGGGACTCATTTTGACGCCGTTTTCGGCCACTTGAACCCAATCGACTTTGGCATTTACCGCTGCCCAAAGAGCCGTGCCGATCAACACAAACAGCAGGAACGGCATCCACCAGCTTGCGTTGCCCCGCTTGATGTCTTCAAACGTCTTGGAAGGTGCGGAGAAGGCGTTGGACACCCGCTGCAACTGGGAAAGTCCAGGGGTACCGTCGGCCGCAGGTTGCACGTGAAGATCGCTCATCATTCCGCCTCTCGAATTCCGGACTAAGGTATTCTCTTGACTGCGCAGGTAGACGGGAAAGCGCCTGGGAGTGGATCGCGACTGCTGTTATCTGCATGAGGGCTCTGTCGATATCGCTGCGGCGCAGAAAAGGAATGTGTTTGCCCGCGATTTTACCCTTGAAGGGCGGGAACAGAGCAATCATTTTTTGTGGCAGGCAGAAAAGCGGAGGGCGATAAGCGGTAGACGTCAGCGTCCGCGTGAGGCGATTGCAGCGGAGGAGACATGCCTGCGCCTGGAGGAGGGGCGGCCAGCCTGGACCCGCCTGGAAGTCACGCTCCGACCGGATGCTACTCTTCTGCTCGGCACAACGCCCCGGCGGCTGCGGGAGGTGCGCACGAAACTGGCGCGGACCAGGGTGGCCCGGGTTACCGGCGCCGGATCGTCGGCGGCAGCCTGAACGAGCAGCGGCTCGGACGGCGCCATGGGAGCCTCATACGTGTTGTAAACGGTGATGTGGAAGCAGGGCTGCAGGAACTCCTCTTCGACATCGATATGGCCGGCCTGTTGCAGCGGCAGCAGCCAGGCACGCATCCAGGCCATTTCCTGCCGGCTCATGCCGTCTTTGGCAATATCGATGGTTCCGCCAGTGAGATGAGGGCTGACGACATCGCCCTCCGCCGCGGCAGCATTGCCGTTGACGTGGATCAATTGCTTCTGGAACTCGACCGTGCGCACCGCCGAACTGACATAGAGCGGATGGCGGAACTGGGCGTTGTGGGCGTGCGTCAAATCAGCCAAAAAACTTGCCGTCCAGGGGCGGCAATAGCGGCGATTCTCCGGCAAAGTCTCATTCACGACGAGCCCGGAAGAAGTCGGTACATGCACCAGAGCGCCGCGGGCGATGCGGTCGTTGAGGTCTTCGTCATCCAGAATGCGTTCAAGACCCTCATCTTCGCTCTTCGTGTTTTGCCGTACCAGCGACTCGGCAGAACCGCGCAGGGGCGAGAGTGCAAACCGCATGTCCGTCATGCCCAGGGCCACGGTTCTGGCAACGGCCGGGGCAGGCCGCGCCCGGCGGCGGCCACGAAGCCTGGCATGGACCATGGGAACGGGCGAATCCGAGGGAGCAGGATCGCTGGCCACGTGCCTACCCGCATGCCGAGAGGCAGACCGGGAACCACGGGCCGACGTCGCTTTCGCCGCAGGTGCAGAAGCAGCGGTGACGCTGGCGGCAGCGTGCTGTTTTTTCTTAGACCGGGAACCGGAGGAGATGGCTTTGGACGCAGAAATCTTATGTGCCGTCGCCGTATGGACCGGCAAGCCGTTGGCTGATGTAAGCGAGAGTGCAGCCAGCACAAGAGCGATGTATAGAGTCCTGCACATGTGGGAGTGTGCGGAAAATCCCGAGCTTCTTTAGTGTAGGCCCTTTGGGCAAAGGGTTGTGAGTATCGAGCCAGATGCGGCTTTGTCTGATAAACAGACTGTTCGAGCCAACCAAACGTTCCACCGTATAGAATGAGCGGAATTCCAATCATCAGGGAGCAGCGTGAAATTGGCAAAGCGGTGGGTGTGGCTGGCGGTCGTCGCGTTGTTGGCTGTGCAGGCAACGCAGGTGGTTTACATCGTTCATCGAGAGTCGCTGACCTTCGACGAAGACGATCATATGTTCGCCGGCTACATGATGGTGAAGACGGGCGACTATGGGCTGAATCCCGAGCATCCGCCGCTGGTGAAGCTGCTGGCCGCGGTGCCGCTGCTGGTGGAAAACCTGTGGACGCCTCCGTTGCAAGGGCGCGATTTCAAGATAGAAGCCTATTTGAGCGGCCGGGACTGGTTGGCTCACAACGACGGCGCGAGCCAGCGGCTGGTGTTCCGGATGAGGCTGTTTGCCGGGCTGCTGGCGGTGGGGCTTTCGCTGATGGTGTTTGTGGCCACCGAAGAATGGTTCGGCAGCGGCGCGGGGCTGATCGCGCTGCTGCTGCTGACGTTCGACCCGACGGTTCTGGGCCACTCGGCCCTGGTGACCACCGACATTGGCGTGTCGCTGTTCTTTCTGGCCAGCATTTTTGCGTTCTACTGCTACGTGAAGCGGCCTACGCCGGGGCGGTTGTTGCTGGCCGGGGTGGCGGCGGGGCTGCTGCTGGCCACCAAGCACTCGGGGATTCTGCTGGGGCCGATGCTGGTGCTGCTGATCGGTTGGGAGATCGCCTTCGCGCCGAAGGGACTGCGCACCCGGGTGGCCACGCGGTTGGGCAGTGCCCTGGTGGCCATCGTGGTCATCGGGGTGGTGGTGCTGTGGGCCTTCTACGGGTTCCGCTACGCCGCACGGCCCGCTGGGCTGGCACTGAGCACGCCGCTCGCCGACTACGTCAAGCCGCTCAGCCCGTTCAACGCCGCCGGGGTCATGATGATCGCGCATCTGCATCTGCTGCCCGAGTCCTACCTGATGGGCCTGGTGGACGTGAAGCGGATGGCGCAGTTCTACCCGACCTTTATCTTCGGCAAGGTCTATGCTCACGGGTTGTGGTGGTACTTCCCTGCCGTGATTGTTATCAAGACCACGCTGGGATTGCTGGCGCTGGCCGCCCTGGCGGTGTTTGCCGTGGCGAAGGGCGCGCTGCTGGTGGGACGGGAACTGGCTTTCATTCTGCTGCCCTGCGGATTCTATCTGACGGTGGCCATTGTGGCCGGCATGGATATTGGCGCGCGCCATATTCTGCCGGTGTATGTGCTGGCGTTTATTTTTGCCGCCGGCGGGCTGGCGGCACTGGCGGCACGCAGCCGGCGGTGGGCCTGGATCGGAGCCGTGCTGATTCTGGCGCATATCGTTTCGTCGCTGACGGTGTTTCCCAATCCGATTGCCTATGCCAACGAGGCGTGGGGCGGGCCGGAGAACGTGCATAACCTGCTGAGCGACGCCAATGTGGACTGGGCGCAGCAACTGTTCCAGGTCAAGGCGTGGCAGGACCAGCACCCGGCGGAGGAATGCTGGTTCGCCTACTTCGCGTACCCGGAGGTCGATCCGGCGGTCTATGGGATCCGGTGCCATGCTCTGCCGACCGCGGACACGGGCTGGCTGGGCGGATCGGCGATGACGCCCCCGGTTGTGGAGGGAACGGTGCTGCTGAGCGCCGGAGACCTGAGCGGCTGCGAGTGGTCGAATGACCGGATGAACCCCTATCGCGGGTTCCAGACGCGGAAGCCCGCCGAATCCATCGATTCCAGCGTGTTTGTGTATCGCGGCCGGTTCGATCTGCGGCAGGCCGCGGTTTTAAGCCGGGCGCAACATGCGGATGCGCTGCTGGGCTCGGGCAAAGCGACCGAAGCGCTGGCCTTGGCGCGGGAGGCCGTCGCCCTGGACACAACCGACATTGCCGGGCTGACCGCTTTGGGGAATGCCGCCGCGGCTCTCGGGCAGAAAGACGACGCGCGCCAGGCATGGCAGACGGCGCTCACGATGGCGCAGCACATGGAGCAGGAAGCGCAGGCTGCGTATGCTCCCGACCTGGAAGCGAAGCTGAGCAAGCTGTAGGCGGGGGCGAAGAGAGAGCAAATCGTCCCCCCCCCGGGGGGGGGTACGATTTGCTCTCTTTACTTGCTGCCTATTGGTTAGTTTCTGCTTGTGAACGGGTATTTTGTGCAAAGGGTGCGGCGGGGCGTAGCGTGTTTGGGCGAGATGCATATACCAGAAATCGCGCCCGGCCACATGGGCGTTTAGCGGGTACGAATCGAGGTTTCAACGGTAGGCTAGGTGCTTCACCGAATGTGCGCTCGGAGGGATTTGGGTCTACTCCGCAGCAGCCATATCTTGGATTTCCTCGCGTAAAGCGCCTCTCAATCCATCCAAACCAGCAGGCGGCAACTCGATGGCAATCACAGTGCCGTTACGGAGGGTACCATCGAACTCTTCATCGAGCCATTTCGAAAGCGCAGGTACGGCAGACCGCGGAAACAGGAACTTGTCTCCGACCAATTTCCCGTCGGCGTTGCGTTTCATCGAAGCAGGTGCGTGCTCTTCGGGAACAATCTCTTTACCCATAAAAGTGAACCAACTCTTGGCGAAGACGTTTCTTGGTGCATTGTTTGATTCGTGTATGTGTGAGATGATCTCGCGTTTGTAATGCCACGGGCGCTCGTTCGCGATCACGTGTGCTACGGCAAACCTCGTGAGAATAGTGCCTAGTCCGAAATTCTGCGCAGTGGATGCCACAATCAACCCGCCAATCTCGAATTCAGTTTCCTCCTCGTTCAGGACTACATAGCACAGTCCCACTAGTTCGCCTGTATCCGAGCGTCGAATCCCGAATAAGGCGCCGTCTGCGGCAAATCCTTCGATGTCCTTCTCGGTTCGAGGCCAAATGTACGCATCAGTGGATTGAACGGTTTTAAAGAAACTAAACGCCCAGTCCGCGGATGTCGAAGGAACCTGAAAAAGCACAAAAGAAATGGGCGCACTATCCATAGAGGTCATCATAACAACCATGGATAATGCGCCCTGTTGACTCGGCTGGTTATCCTCGCCGAATAAAACGACTAGACCACGTGCGAGTATGTGGAGCGGTGCTTGATCTTGCTATTCAATTGACCCTGAATCCATGTGATCGCGGGAGCTCTCATCGCGATATGCGGCAAACTACGTCCATTGATCCACCGATTGAAGGTTGGACGGCTTATAGAGAGGGCATCAGCAATCTGTGACTCGGACATTTCTAGAACGCTTCGAGCGTCACGCAGAATATCTTGAAAATCTGAGTCATTTCGGACATCAACACTACGTGCGCGGTCCTGCAAGTCCTGGAGCTCCTCAACTCGGCTCATCGTTGTTGTAGTCATAGTCCGATTCCTCCTACGTGTGCAACTTGTACTCTATATATCTTTGGGATTTATGTCAATAAAAAAATAACTCGCTCTTTTTCTTTTATTTGCAGCATCACACCCAAGTTTATTGGGGAGACATCCAACCATAGGAGGTGTGCAAGTTACACAAAAATGTACAATATCGAGGGGAATTTCGGGCGGTTAGCTTAGAATTGATCCCCAACCTACAGAGACGGATTCGGGTGCCACTCTTGTCCTGGATTGGATTGTGCAGATCCAAAAGTCGCTCAGGAAATGCATGAGGGCTTAGGCTCGTATGCGTTAAACTAACTGCCATTCTCTTAAATCCCCTCGCCCCCGTTAGAGCTGACAACTAACGGACATTCCGTTATAAATCTATGGGTATCATATATTTGCATTTTCCATTGGATCTGTGACCGAACGCGTTGCATCCGGAAACTACTGCCAATCGGCATTGACCCCGTAATGTGGGCTGGTATTCAGGAATACTCCCGCCCGCGTGTTAGCTGCACTTAGTGGTCGTGGGTGTCTTCGAAGTTTGAGAGATATGCACGGATTGTGGCGAGTTATCTAAAAGTGGACGCGCGTCCTTCGACTCGCTGCGCTCGCTCAGGATGATGGCATTATGAGTCTTTCCGCGGGCTATGAGGCGGTGCGCTTTCAAGGCTGAGGAGTTATCAAGAGCCGTTGAAGGGCGCTGTTTCGGGGCGGAGGCGGGGGCAAAAAGACCGAGGCCTCATTGCTGAGGCCTCGGGGGGGATTCACGGGAGCGCGGTCCTATTGCAACAGGGTGGGCTGCTCAGGCTGGTCGTCGTCCTTGCTGAGTTACTCGGGAGGAATGATGACGGCGGCGGCGACGCGGTCGTCGGCTTCCAGGTTGAGGAGGCGGACGCCCTGGGTGGCGCGACCGGC
>JAATGG010000242.1 GCA_015654835.1 Terriglobales bacterium | reverse complement strand
TGCGCTCTTTTGCAATGCGGAGGAGACTGCGCTGCTGGCTACGATTTTTCTTGCCAGCCCGATCAAGTTCGCAGGGCCGATGAAGGCTCGCTTTGAAGAATTGATGCGCGGCGTGCATGAGCGTGTGCCTGCGCTGGCGGGTGCCGAGCTTGTGATCGAGGGGCGCCCGGCGCCGCACCCGCAGCCGCAGCGCACGGTGGCGCAGTGGGGCGCGAGTTCCCTCACCTATCGCGCCGCGGGGTTCGATTACCGCGTGGATCACGGCGCATTTTTCCAGGTAAACCGCTGGCTTATCGACGCGCTCGCCGAGCGGGTGACGGCAGGCGAAAGCGGGGCGGTGGCGTGGGATCTGTTTGCAGGTGTGGGCCTGTTCTCGCGCAAGCTTACGGGCAGCTTTGCGCGCGTGGTTGCCGTCGAATCCGCACCCGCGGCGACACCGGCGCTTGAAGCGAATCTCAAAGGAGCGGCGGCTACGCCGGTGTGCGCCGCCGCCCTGGATTTTTTGCATCGCAGCGGCAAGGGGCAGCGCCCCGACTTGATCGTGGTCGACCCGCCGCGCACCGGTCTGGGGGCGGAGATTACGACTCTGCTTGCGGCTGTTGCCGCGCCGTCGCTGGTGTATGTCTCGTGCGATCCGGCGACCCTGGCCCGGGATCTGCGCGCCCTCACCACGTCGGGGTACGCGATGCAGTCGATGGCGCTTGCCGACCTGTTTCCGCAGACATTTCACCTGGAAACAGTGGTTCATTTGCGGCACTCCTGATAGGCTGGACGGCATAGTCCGTTTTCCAAACTTGCAGGCGCGATGTCTTCCGATGCCACTCACCTCGGGCCGCCCATCGCCAGCGCAGGATCGAGTGGCGTTCCACTCTTTCATGCAGCGTGGCTTTTTGCCGTTGGCATCGCGATCACCGAGAGGCTCTGGCTGCGGCCGAGTTGGGTGCTGGTGGCGCTGGGGTTGGTCGCTGTGCTGTGCGGCCTCGCAGCCTTGCGCGCACAACGGGTGATGTGGCTGCCGCTGGCGCTGCTGTGGTGCCTGTTGGGCGCATGGTGCGCGCAGATGGAGCCGCATCCGGCACCCGCACCCGCGCTTGCCGGACTGTCCGACGGGCTGCTGCGCACTGTCGAGGGAACGGTCGTCGATGCGGGTGCGGTGCGCAGCGAGGCTGCGCCGAATACCGACGAGCCTGCCTTTGCCGAGCCCACGCAACCGCCGCCCGAGCGTCCTTCACAGCGCATCGATGTGCGCGTTTCTTCGGTCGAGGTTGTGACCGATGCAGGCGATGCGCAGAAGGCCGCGGCGGGCGCTGTCCGGCTTACGATTCGGTGGCCCGAGGCGAACGCGCTTCATTCGCCGGAACAAACGATTACGCCGTTTTATTGCGGTGACCGCATCCGCGCGGTGGCCCGGCTGCTGCCACCGGAGACGTATCACGATCCCGGCGCGTGGAGCCGTGCCGCGTATCTTCTCGACCAGGGCATTACTTCAACGGCGTCGGTGAATAGCGAGCGAATTGAGCGCAGCGGCACGTCTGCGGAGGCTTCCCTGGCTTGCCGCATCGGCTCGTGGCAGCGCGCATCGAGCGGGCGTCTGCTGGCACTGCCCGCCGCCATGCACGGGCTGCCTGCCGCGTTGCGGCTTACGCAGCAAGACGCCATCATGCTGGCAGCCATGGTTACCGGCGACCGCACGTATCTCAGCCACTCTTTGCGCGTGGGATTCGAACGCACGGGCTCATTTCACATGCTGGTGGTGTCGGGCTTTCACCTGGCGATTGTGGCGGGGTGCATCTTCTGGATTGCGAAACGGCTGCGGCTGCCGCGGGTTCCGGCCACGCTCGTGACGATTTTTGCTTCGCTTGCGTATGCGCTCTTTACCGGCTTTGCCACGCCGGTGCAGCGCTCGCTGTGGATGGTTACGCTCTATCTGCTGGGGCGGCTGCTCTATCGCGAACGCAGCCCGTTGAACACCATCGGCTTTGCCGCGCTGTGCCTGATGGCGGCCAGTCCGCGCAGCCTCTTCGACGCCAGCCTGCAGATGACGCTGCTGGCGGTGGTGTCGATCGGGGGTATTGCGGCGCCGCTGCTGCAGGGCACCGTGCACCCTTATCTCGTGGCGGCGCGCGACCTGCGTCTTATCGCCATCGATGCCAAGCTGGCTCCGGAACTCGCGCAGTTCCGCGTGACGCTGCGCATGGTGGCGCTTCGTTTGCAGGCTGCAATCAGCCGGCGGTTTGCGTGGAGCGTGTTTCCCTGGACGGTGCGCTTCACGTTGCGCGTTGCCGAGCTGCTGGTGGTTTCCTGCGTGGTGGAACTGGCTATGACGCTGCCGATGGCCGTCTACTTTCACCGCATCACGATTTTCGCGCTGCCGGTGAACCTGCTGATTTTGCCACTGCTCGCGATCCTCATGCCGGCGGCGCTCGTGACTCTGCTGACGCTGTTGCTGTGGCCTGCGGCCGCGATGGTTCCGGGGGCAATTGCCGCGGTGCTGCTGCACTTCGGGGTGGGGCTGGTGCATCTGTTCGGCTCAATGGCGCTTGGAGATTTTCGTATTCCTACGCCGCTGGCGGCCCAATCGGCGGGCTTTTGCGTGTTGCTTGCGGCGGCCTTGGTGCTGGCTGGGCAAGGCAGATGGCGGCGCGGTCTGGCATGGGCCGCGTTGTGCGGGGCGGCGCTGGCCGCCGTCGCGCCGCCGCCCATTCAGCATCCGCATCACGCGTTGCTGATGGAAGCGATCGACGTGGGGCAGGGCGATTCCCTGCTGCTGATTACGCCGGAGGGTAAAACCCTGCTTGTGGACGGCGGCGGGTTCGGCGGCGGTCCGCGCCAGATTCAGGGGCAGGCACAGGAATTCGACATCGGCGAAGAGGTCGTTTCGGCGGCGCTGTGGTCACGCGGCATTCGCCGTCTCGATGCAGTTGCCTTGAGTCACGCGCACTCGGACCACATGGGCGGCTTGCCCGCGGTGCTGCGCAATTTTCATCCTACGGAGTTATGGGTAGGCAACAATCCACACTTCGGGGCCTACGATGCGCTGCTGGATGAGGCGGCGGGCCTTCATGTGCGGCTGCGCTCGCTGCGGGCCGGAGATACTTTCGTTCTCGGCAGTATGCAGATTAACGTGCTGGCGCCACTCCGCAATTACCAACCCGGCGCCGAACCCACCAATAACGATTCGCTGGTGCTGCGCGTCGGGTACGGCTCTACGGCGGTGCTGCTGGAGGGCGATGCCGAAGCGCCTGTGGAGCAGGCGATGCTGTCGGAGCCGGGGCTCGCGAGCACGCTGCTGAAGGTGGGCCATCACGGCAGCGTTACCTCGACACGGCCGGAGTTTCTGGCGCGCGTGGCGCCGCAATGGGCCGTCATCTCCTGCGGGCTGCACAATCGTTACGGCCATCCCCGCGAGGAGGTTCTGGACGAACTCGAAGCCGCGAAGGTGCGCACGCTGCGTACCGACATGAACGGAGCGTCGTGCTTTCGACTGGATGGGCGCACGGTTTCTACGGAACTTTTTTGCGGAGGAGCGCAGGCGCAGTAAGGCGGCAAGCTTCAGGCGCGCGTTTCGTCGGCGCTGTTTGACGTGCGCTGTTGTTTCTTCAAAGAGCTACACGCCAGCGATTAAAAGCGCATTCGCAATCCTATTTGAATTTGGCGTTCGCGATAGAAGTTGGTCGCGTTGATATTCAGCGGCTGGCCGAAGGCGGTGGTGTTGGCTCTGGCGCCGGTGAGGAAGTTGAGGGTGGGCAATCCGCCCGATATGCTGCCGGATTCGATGGAGTAGCCGGTTGTTTCCAACTGGGTCACGTTCTGGTGATTGAAGAGATTGAAGCTCTCACCCAACAACTCCAACTCGCGCAGGTGGCCGAGGTCGAATTTCTTGCTCACGCGCATATCGGCCTTCCACGTAGAGGGGTAGCGGTAGGTGTTGCGGCCTACGCCGTAGACGCGGTTATCGCCGCCCGAGGCGTTCATTCCCGGAGCCAGGCCGATGATGGTCGCGTTGGTGCCGCTCCCGAATTCCTGGGGAATGGAGCCGCTGGTGCGCATGGTGTAAGGCAGGCCGCTGCGAAATTGCGTAATGCCGGACAGCGTCCATCCGTTGGCGATCTGCCCCATCGCACGATGCAGCTTCCAGGGCGTTCTCCAAATCGCGGTCAGGGCCGCCGAATGGCGCACATCGAGGTTGCCGGTTCCATACTCCTGGGCGAAATCGGCAGGGTCGAGCACGTCGCTTCCAGTTACTCGCGCAGTCTCGTTGGGGTTCCAATCCATCGCGTGCGCGTAGGTATAGTGGCCCTGCAGGCTCAGGCCGCCGTGGCTCGAACGCGCGATCTTGACCATTGCGGCCTCATAGGTGGAGTTAGCCCGGCTCATCAGTTCGGCGATCTGCTGGTACGACGGATTGAGGCGGCCCCCGAGGCCGGCAATCGAGTTCGACGAGGGCCACGAAGCATAGAACGGAACGGTGATCTGCGCGCTCTTGAGCGGTCCTTTGCCGGTGTCATCGACTACGTCGTAGGTGATGGTGCCGGGGTTCACCTTGGGGTCGAAATTAGTGTCGATGGAGATGGGCAGGCGGCGGCCCAGGCTTGCCAGGGCACTGGCCGTCAGCGTCACATGGCCGGGGAGAGTTTCTTCGAGCGCGGCCAGGGCCTGGTGGATCTCAGGATTGCGAAACCGCGGGGCAAACTCCACTGCGCCGGGCTTGACCATGGTCAAGGGCTCGCCGGACAGCACATAAGGGAACGGAGGAGCGCCGCCGGTGTTGAGGTTATCGGTGGGCCGCATAAAGAAATTCAAGTCGCCGTTTGTCGATCCGGTTTGCGTGAGTGCGGTTTCTACCGTCGCATTTTGGGTACGTCCGAAATACATGCCGTAGCCCAGGCGCAGGACCGGCCAAGGACGCTCGCGCGTTCCCAGCGCAAGGCCGAGGCGGGGGCCCCAGTTACTCCCCAGGCCGGGCAATTTCGCGGTGAGCGGCAGGTCGGGATTGGCAAGCGCGTTGGTCTGCGCAGGCAACTGTTCAAGCTCCCAGCGGACGGCTGCGGAAAGCGTAAGCATGCGCCGCGGCTGCCACTGTGCGGTAACAAAGCCGGCCCAGTCATTGGTGCTCAATCGCCAGTGATTCGGGCCCATCGTTTGCGTGTAATAGGAATAGCAGGGCAGATAGCCGAGGCCGCGCAACTGGCCTGTGGAGTCGCGCCATACCCTGCCGGTCTGGTCGCAGTTGTGCTGGTCCATGGGATCGAGCTGGCCGGCGAGCCCGTACTTTGCGTAAGCCAGCGCATCGGAAGCGAAGTTTTGAAGGGTCGAGTAGGTGTAGGTTCCCGCCTGGTTATGCACCATGGTGGTGGCGTCGGAGTTGTAACTCAGGTCAAGGCCGCCCTTGAGCAGGAGGCCACGATGGACCCAATCCACGGTTTCCTGCGCCTCGTAAAGATGCTCGTCGGGATCGCTGCCGGCGCCGAAGCGCGCAGGATTGCCGATGGTGAAACCGTAGCGGGAGTCGACGACGATCTGCGGCAACTGGCGAGCGGCATTTTGATTGAGCGTCTGCTCGAAGGCGGAAGGGGACTGGGGGCCAGCGCTCAGGATGGTGCGGCCTGCGGAGAGTTGAGTGACGGCGAGAAGGTTGGGCGTCACGAAGGCTTCCCAACGCGCGAGCAGCCACTCGTCGGTGGCCTTGGTCGAGCCGAAGCTATGACTGCCATTGGTTGCGGAGACACGCGTCAAGCCACCGCCGGGGGCACTGGACTGCGCGCCCGCGCCTTCAAGTGTGAGGCGATGGCGCTCGCCGGGCTGCCAGTCCAGGCGGCCAAAGCCGGCCCATTGCGTGGTGGCTCGCTGCGTTGGCCCGAGCAGACCGCCGAGCGTGTGCAGCAACGGCGAATAGGCGGAGAGCCCGGCGACCACCGGGTTGGCGCTGCTGAGGCCGAGGCGGGCGCTGAGCACCTGCATCTGGTCGTTCGAAGGCTGGGCAAAAAACTCGTCGGGATGCTTGACGGTGGCCAGTCCCGGATCGTTGCGCTGCAGATGGTCGAGGGCGCCAAACCAGAACAGCTTGTCGCGGCGGATCTGGCTGCCCAGCCCGAGGCCCCAGGTGATCTCATGATCGGGCGGCGTGTAGTTGACCGGAGTGAAGACCGGGGGAGCGATGTATGTAGCCGGCGCGGTTTCTTTGACCCACTGCGTGAAGGGGTTTTGCGCGCCCCAGGTGTTTTGGTGGTCGTAGAGAAAGCCCTGGCCGTGCAAGCCGTTGGTGCCGTGGCGGGTCTCAAGGTTCATGCGACCCCCGGCGGCATGGGCGGCTTCGGCTTCGACGTTGCCGGCAATGGCCTGCACTTCACGGATCGCCGACTCGCCCGCGCCGCGGCTGCCGGTCCTGGACTGTTCCACTTCGGCCCGGCCGGTTGCGCCGCGGCTGCCGAAGGCCAGCGTCCGGGTGGCTCCATCGACGGCGACGGTCGCAGGCTGGGAGTTGGCGCCGCGCAGGGAGGCGGCCGCATCGCCGCCGGCCTGGGTGGCGGCGGTCGGCGTATCCAGCGCGAAGTTTTGCCAGTTGCGCCCACTCAGCGGCAACGCCTGCAACTGCTCGCCGGGCAGGGTGGTGGTCACCACGGGAGCGACCGCATCGACATCGTGGAGTGCGGCTTGAATGAGTTGAGGGTGGGGAGCGGCAGACTCGAAGTTCATGGCCGTGAGCATCCGGGCCTCGTGACCGGCGGCGATGAGGATGCCGTCGAGCCGGGCGTGGCCTCCCTGCGGATTTTCGGCTTCAAGCGCGTATTCGCCGGCGGCTAACCCGGTGAACCGGTAGCTGCCGTTCTTCGCTGTGGTGGTGCGGGCCACCGCGCCCGTGGACTGATTGCGCATTACGACGACAGCGCCGTCGACCGGCTTCGCATACAGATCGGTAAGTTTGCCGGCGAGCGCACCACCGGCAGTGGCTTGTGCGCCGCAAGCGATGCAGGCACCGAGCGACAGGCATAGCAGCGCCCCGGTCAGCAGCTTCGTTCGTCTCGACCTTGACCCTGCCATCGAGATATCCCTCGTGGCAGACCTTGGGAAACATACCTAAGCGTTGCGAATGGCCCGCTCTTGCGAAGGCGGGTCCGAGTAACCGGGCAGCAGCTTATCGGGCAAAGCCGTTTACCTTTTGTGGACCCTGCAGTTACTCCCGGTAAAGTTACAAGCGATTCTAGGTCATTTTCAAGAATGTGGAGTGTTCGCGGTCACTCTATGCGTCTGTGCCGTCGTATTTCTGTAAATATGGCCGGGTTTCGGTAAACTGAGAAGAAGGCATTTCGGATTTAGCCCAGCCAGTAGGCATTGGAGAGCGAATCCCGGATCCAATCTCTCTTTTCCCTGGTGAGTCATGTTCATTGATGAAGCAAAAATTCGCGTCAAAGCGGGCGATGGCGGCAACGGCTGCATGGCTTTTCGGCGCGAGAAGTTCGTTCCCCGCGGCGGCCCATCGGGCGGCGATGGCGGGCGGGGCGGCGATGTGGTGATGGAGTCGTCGCAGCGCCACAATACCCTGATCCATTTCCGCTATAACCCGGAGCACAAGGCGCAGCGCGGCGAGCACGGCATGGGGTCGAACTGCTCGGGCTCGGACGGCAATTCCATTGTGTTGCAAGTTCCTGTGGGCACAGCGGTTTATGACCAGGATACGGGCGAGCTGGTGCACGATTTTTCAGAGCCGGACGAGCGCGTGGTTGTGGCCAAGGGGGGGCGCGGCGGACGCGGCAACCAGCACTTTGCCACCAGTACCCACCAGGCTCCGCGCGAGCATGAACTGGGGCGGCCGGGCGAGGAGCGCAACTATCGGCTGCAATTGAAGCTGCTGGCGGACGTAGGCCTGGTGGGCTATCCCAACGCCGGCAAATCGACGCTGATTTCGCGTATTTCCGCCGCCAAGCCCAAGATCGCCGACTATCCCTTCACCACGCTGGAGCCGAACTTAGGCGTCGTCACGGTGGGCGAGGAGCCGCACCTGGAGTCGTTCGTGGTGGCCGATGTGCCGGGACTGATCGAGGGCGCGCACCTGGGGCAGGGCCTGGGCACACAGTTTCTGCGGCACATCGAGCGCACCCGGCTGCTGGTTCACCTTGTGGATGTGTCCGACGCATCGGGGCGTCCCGATCCCGTCGAGGATTTCAAGATCATCAATAAGGAACTGGCCAGTTTCGGCAACGGCATGGAAGACAAGACGATGATTGTGGCCGCGACCAAGATCGACTCGGCCAATCCGGAGAAGCTCAAGAAGCTGGCTGCGCATGTGAAGCGGCGCAAGCTGGAGTTCCATGCCATCTCGGCGGTTACCGGCGAAGGTATCGACGAGCTGAAGTGGTCGCTGGCCAAGCATCTGCGGCCGGTCGCTGAGGAAGCGCGCAGCTAGAGCCGCGTTCGCTCGACCGGCAGGTCGGTTTGCCGTGCCGGCCGAGTCAGATTAGGCTGCCCGGAAAAACCGCTCGATTTTGGGGCGTTTCCGTTGCGCGGCGTGCCACAAATCATACTGCTGTTGCAGGTCGAGCCACATTCCTGGCTCGGTTCCAAAAGCGTCAGCTAAGCGCAGGGCCATGGCGGCGGTAAACGACGCGCGCCCGTTCAGCAATCGCGACAAGGTCGACCGGGCTATGCGCAGCCGCTTCGCCTACCTGAATACCTCCCAGGTACTCCCGGAGAATTTCGCCCGGATGAGCCGGGTTGTACATCGTGACGGCCATACGCATTCTCCTTATCGGTTAGAGCGTTTTCGATTCACTTATTAACATCTCTGGCATCGTGCCTTCTGTTAGGAGCAGAATCGAAAACGCTTTAGTGGTAATCCTGGTAGTCCACGAGGATTGCGTGTAGCGTCTTACGCGCCAAGAATATACCCCCATATAATTCCATTTCTGGCCGGGATGTCATTCTCATAGTATTTGCGAAAAATTGACGAGAGGAGGTTGATTGAGTGTTCATCTGGGGCCTAAATGAGCAGAAAAATGGGAATGATTTGGATTGCGGTATGGTGGGGCAATTTATAAACAAATAACCCCCGAATTACGCGTACGATAAACTGGAAACCCGCGCATGGACCGTTATCGTACCTCCGTGAACGATCTCGCAATAGCCTGCGCCCACTCAGCCGACGCCGCAGAATGGGAAGAGCTATTGCGTCGCTCGACGCCTCTCGTCTCCCTAGTGGTGATGCGCAGTTGCCGTTTGTGGATGAGCGCTTCTTCGCCGGCCATGGTCGATGACATTGTGCAGGAAGTTTTTCTCAAACTATGCGAGCAGGACCGGCGGATCCTGAGGAATTTTGTGCCCCGCGGGGAAGACTCCTTTTTGGGGCTGCTGCGCATTGTGGCGGCTTCGGTGGCCAACGATCATTTCCGCCGCCTGTACTCTGTGAAGAGAGGCGGCAAGGCGGTGACCGCGGTGCTTGCGGACGATGCGTCGCCCAGTTCGGCGGTCAACGGGCGGCGAACAGCCGAGCTGCACAATTCGGTTCTTTTTGCGCAATTGGACCAGATGCTCCGCTCCGCGCCGGAAAGTGTCAGCGACCGGGACCGGTCGTTATTCTGGCTCTATTACCTGCAGGGCTTTACGGCGGAGGAAATTGCGGGATTGCCGGCTGCGGGCCTGACGGCCAAGGGCGTAGAGAGCGCTTTGCGGCGGGTGACGAAGTGGCTGCGGGCGGAAATGGAAAAAACGCGAGGCGATCGCGGGTCCGGGCAGGTGCCCGAATTGGACGAAAGGAATCTAGCCGGAAATTCCGATAGTTAAATATGTGTATCTATGATTGAGGACTTCAACCCAAATCGTTCGCCGGGTCGCCCTCTGGAGAGTGCCGAAGATCCTTTGGCGCGCGCACTGAACGAGTTGATTGCAGGGCAATCGATCGGACGCGCGGGCGCGTCTTCGGAGCGTGAGACTTCACCTTTCGCCGGTTCTGCTTGTCCCGAGCCGGGCGAGTGGTCGCGGCTGGCGAGCGGTGCAGCCGGTTCGGCGGAGATCGATGTTTTGCTGGCTCATGCCGGCCTTTGTCCCGGTTGCGCAGGAAGCCTGCGGCGAAGCCTGGAAATGTTTTCCGAAGATCCTTTGCCGGAAGAGGCCGCCGAGATCCGCAACCTGGCTTCGGGGGCGGTGGAGTGGCAACACCGGCTGGCTATCGAACTGGCTCGCAGTTCTCATCGGCCGTTTCCCCCAAAATGGCTGAAATATAAATATTTATGGGCTGGAGTTGGGCTGGCGGCCTGCCTGGTGATAGCGGCGAGCGTCGCGTTGTGGCGGCAGCACGGCAACACGCCCGAGCGCCTGCTGGCCGAATCCTATACTCACACGCGCAGCTTCGATTTGCGCATGCCGGGCGCCGGTTTCTCCGCCGTGGTTCCGGAGACGCATCTGCGCGGCGGTTCGACGGGGCGCGAGTCTGCAAAGCTGCTCGATGCGCGAGCCGGAATCGAGCGCGAGCTTGAACGCACGCCGGACGATTCCCACTGGCTCCAGTTGGAGGCGCGGGCCGACGTGATGGAAGAGAAATTCGATCCGGCTATCGATATTCTCGACCGCCTGCTGGCTGCCGGGCCGGTTACCCCCGGACTGCTCGCGGACGATGCTTCGGCTTATTTTCAGCGCGGAACCGCTTCGGGCAGCGAAAACGACCGGGCCACGGCCTTGGACTATCTGCGCCGTGCCGACGAGCTTGCCCCGGGCGATCCGGTTGTGCTGTTCAACGAGGCCATTGCCATGGAAGACCGCGGCCTGGTGATGAATGCCGTGGAGACCTGGAACCGCTATCTGCGTTTCGAGCGCGATCCGCGCTGGCAGGCCGAGGGCCGCCGCAGGCTGCAGGAACTGGAACTGAAGCTGAACCGGATCAAGAGCCACGAAAGCCGGATGGAGCGGCATCTGGCCAATCCCCAGGCCATGCGTTCGCTGGCGGACGATCAGGCCGCGCTGAGTGCCCTGGACGAGGAACTCTCCAGCACGCGGTTGCCCACGCTGCTTCGCTCCGCGTTTGCTTTGCCGGTGGACCGGTCCCGCGGGTCGCCCTGCGACGATGGCTGTCAAGCTGCCCGCAGCCTGCTCCAGGCCCTGGGCTCTTCTCTCGAACGCAATCATCACGACCCCTGGCTCACCCAATTCCTCTCGCCCGACTCCCTCTTTCAGAATCCGCAGTTTTTGCAGGCCGCTCTCTTTCTGGGGCAGGCCATCGATGCCGATACGCTGGGCGACTACTCCGGCGGGCAGCGATGGTCGGCCCGCGCCCGTGCTCTTTTTCATGACTTGGGGAACATTGCAGGCGAGGACCGCGCCGAGGTGGAGCGGATTTATGCGCTGCAGCGCTCGTTCACCCTGGCCTCGTGTCACCAGGCCGCCAAGGCGCTGCTTGCCCGCGACAATGGGTTTGCCTGGCTCCGCATTCATGCGGCCACGCTGGATGCGGTCTGCGATACCGGCCCGGGAGCCGCATCGGCAAACGACACCCTGTTTTTGCGAACGCTGCAACTGGCGCAGGACCATCATTATGCTTTGCTCGAACTGCGCGCCAGGAGCGGATTGGGAGGCATTGCCGCGGAGTCGGGGGATGTGGAGACCGTATGGCGCATTGCGCTTGAAAATCTTCATCGTTTTTATGGCGGCGACTACCCGCCGTTGCGCGGAGCCACGACTGTCGCCGGTCCCGCGTTCATCGAGGAACTGACGCCGCGGGTTCAACTGTCGCTGCTGGTGAACCGGGAAGCGTTCAACCTTTTTGCGCTGTCGCCCAATCGCGCCATTCAGGCAGAACAGCGGTTCGCGCTGATTCGCGCGGCCATTCGCGCCGGCTCCCTGCAGGAAGCCCAGGAACAGATGAACATTGCGCGGACCGAGACGGCTTTTGCGCCGGGGATGAAAGGCGAACAGGCCGAGAGCGAGATTCTGATGGCCGAACTCTACCTGGACCGAAACGACCTGACCGCCGCGGACCGGATGTTGAATGCCGCGCACGAGCACATGGGCGGCGAGGACAATTTTGTTCAGTTGAGAAACTACGCGGTGGCGCGCGGCGAACTCGAGCTTCTTTTGGGGCGTCCGGACGAGGCCGAGCCCAGGCTGCGCAGGGCGATCGTGGAAGAGGAGTTGCAGGCTGCGGGCGCAGGGGCGCAGAACGTCGTGTTTGCCCGCCAAAACCGCGAATTGTATGCCACGCTGGCTGGTATCTGGCTGGCTCAGAAACGTCCGGGCATCGAGATTCTGGCACTCTGGGAACGATACAGGCTGCGCATTCTCGGGCAGCCTGTGCCGGTGTGTCCCGACGAGGGGCTCGCTTGCCTGGGGCCGCGGCTGGAACGCGTCTTGTCGCGTTTTGGGCAGCATTCCGATGGATTGAGCCGCGCCGATTCGGGAGAGGACCAGCTTTTGGGGCAGGTGTTGCTGCTGGACCGGGTTCTTCTTTACCGGGCTGACGCGCATGGGGTGGCATGGAGCGAGGTCCCTTTCAGAAAAGAGGACTTGCTGGGGGCGGCCGCGGCTCTGGAGCGGGTAACCAGCACTCCCACCACTTCACAGCAGTCGGTGGATCAGGCTGCGCGGCGTCTCGGGAATGTTCTTCTCGGCGGGCTGCGGACCTCTTCGACTGCCGGCGACCGGCTCTTGCTTGAGGC
>JAATGG010000172.1 GCA_015654835.1 Terriglobales bacterium | reverse complement strand
TTGCCTCACGCTGCGCGATGATGCCGACGATCCGGTAAGAAATGCCGCCACCGAACAACTCCGGCAAAAGGTTGAAGAGGTCACCAAGAGCAGTCGCACTGCGCTGATTGTGCCTCTGCTGCTTTCCTATGGAGGGATTGAGGACGGCCTGCGCAAGCGTCTGGATGGGCTGACCTATCGCATGCCCGCACAGGCTCTTTTACCTGACGAAAGAATCGTGAACTGGGTTGTTTCTACAGCGCAGAAAAACGCCGGCGAAATCGCAAAGGGAAGCATCCGCTGATGTCAGCCGCCCGCAGCTCGCTCGAAGATTCATGTAGGAGCCGAGGCAGTATATTTACTGGGGATTGTGGACCTGATGCTCACTTGAGTGTTTCCGCAATCCCCGGTTGGAGCCGTCGCTCGGCGACTATTTTTCGAAGATAAATTAGTGATTTCTTGAGGTCCAGGCTCCTTCCCATCATTCAAGGGAAATTGATAACAGGCTTTTAAGGACTATCACGAATCTGCCGTCATCGTGTTCCTACGGCGATCATTTGGCACGAGCGCAATCGGGGGCTTTCCAAGCCGCGCTAGAGATGCGGCCAGGAGTTCCCCTTCGGGCTCGACGTACACCAGGACTTCCAAGATCTTTGGCACTTTGTCGAGAAGATAATTCTCAACGTCGTGCGCAATGTTAATTGCGCCTGCCGAGAGCGCGCTCGCCGCTGGAGTTGTGTGTACCTCGATAAGGTACATTTTCCTTCCCGGTGCAAATCCGGGCCGGCAAACTCTCGCTCCAGCCGGAAACACTCGGGGCGGATCAAGAGGCAACGAATGACCTGAAGCACTCCGAGAAAAAGCCTCTTCAGAGGGTAAGTGGTCCATGCAGGCTGCAACGCGAGTGAACGTCGAGCAGGCCTCAAAACAGCCAATGTGGGAGCCGACCTTCTTTCGACAACTGGTGTTTGGGTTCTGCTCAGAGCTTGGATCCACCATCCACTGGAATGCTGACGCCTGTGATCCAACGGGCGCCGTCCGATACGAGAAACGCGATCACATCCGCCACATCGGAGGGCTGGGCAAGACGAATGCCGTTGGCTACGATAAACTTCGTCGGGACAGTGGTGGCCGTATAGTCGACGACTGATAGTGCATCGTTCATCATATGTTCCTTTCGTCCTGTGATCTCTTCGATGCTCTTGGCTAACAGGCAAGAGCGTGCACCGCCAACTGCCATTTGAATGCGATCTTGTAAGGTCGTCGCTCAAATGGCAGTCTGGTTGCCCGCGCCTTCCGATACCTGGGCGAAACGCGTTGACTCAGGCGTTGGTCCCACCGTCAATAGTCATATTTGCCCCGGTGATGTAGGCGGCTTCCGGACCTGCGAGGAACGCCACCAGCGCGGCAACTTCATTCACGGTGCCGAAACGGTTGAGCGCCGTGAGAGCTTTTTGAGGCACGGCCCAATCCCCCGAAGCGGGATTTAGGTCTGTGTCGATCGGCCCCGGCTGAACCGTGTTGACCGTGATGCCTCTGCCCCCGACTTCACGGGACAGACCTTGGCTAAACATCTTTACGGCTCCCTTTGTAGCTGCGTAGGCCGCCAATCCAGGCGTCATCATCCGCTCGCCAACGCATGAGCCGATCATGATGATGCGGCCCCCCTCTTTTATATGCTTCAGCGCCGCCTGAGTCGCGATAAACACTCCGCGAACATTGATATCGAGGACGCGATCCAACTCCTCCAGCGTAGCTTCCTCAAAAGCTTTCGGAATAGCCGTACCGGCGTTGTTCACCAGAATGTCGAGTCCCCCCAAGGTCTCTGCCGCCTTAGTGACGGCATCCGTGATTGCCGCGGCGTCAATTGAATCCGCTTGGATGGCGATGGCCTTTCCGCCGTTCCCCTCGATGGCTTTCACCACCGCAGAGGCCGAACCGGAGTCCTTTGCGTATGTAATGGCCACGCTTGCTCCATCTGCGGCCAAACTCTTGGCGATTGCCGCACCAATACCCCGCGAACCACCGGTAACGAGGGCGATCTTGCCTTCAAGCTTCTTTGGCATGGAATTTCTCCTTTACGATTTTTCTACCGTGGAATAACGATGGTCGGATTGAACCTGCCTCAGGTATCGCGCCAACCAATACGGGGCGGTTTGCTCTATTTCGGGGCCAGTGCGGCCTGCCCCAGGTGATATGCCAGATGGTTTGTGCGCGTCAGCAGAATTGCCAAACGATTCCTCAAGGGATCCTTCGCGAAATCTTCATCGGAGACGGCTCCGTGCTTTCGGATCCAATCGGTCGCCGTGAACTGGCTAATCCCTTCGTCCAGCCGTCTGTTGACCTCGTCCCACCAGGCTTGAATGACCTCAACGGCAGGAAGGTCTTGGGTCTTGTCCGGTGAAGTCAAGAAGACCGCGTCAAAATCTGGATGAACGCGTTCGGCAACCCCAAGAAGCTGAAGCATCCTGTCGTGCATCGCCGTCAGGTGGCCCCAGATATAGACCATCCGATTGCGATGGGGAAGAATCTCCTGCTCTAGTAACGTCGCATCAAGGTCCGTGAAAAGCTTGTTGGCTCTCTTCAGGTAGCTCGTCCACGTAGCGATCGTTTCAGCTATTAATATTTTCTCGGTCGACATCTTTGTGGTGTCCTTTCTTCTTCGATACGGTACATACCGTATCTGTAGCATTCATTTCGATACATTATGTATCATCACGGATTCAGAGTTGTCAGATTATTTGAGGTATGGCATGAAATCGGGAGAACAGCAAGCGAAGGCAACAGCGGCTTCCGGGGGCCGGCCCAGAAGTCCCCGAATCCAGCAGGCAATTCTGAACGCAGCCGTCGAGCTGGTGCTTGAGATCGGTTTCAAATCGCTGACCATTGACGCGATCGCCGCAAAGGCTGGCGTCGGCCGCATGACCATCTATCGCCGCTGGCCCAACAAGGCGGCGATTGTCATGGAAGCTTTCGTAGCGCGCGTCGACCCCGGAACGCTCTTCCTCTCTGCCAAAAGCTATGCAGAGAGCATCCGGCTCCAGATGCGCACCATGGCTAAGGCATTCCGCGGCAAAGACGGTGCGCTTATACGGGCTTTGCTGGCCGAGGCGCAGTTCGATCCCGAGTTGGCCACGGCACTGCGCGAACGATGGACCATGCCCCGCCGCCGAATGGCAATTGCCTACTTCGAGGAGGGAAAGAGAAAAAGAGTCTTCCGTCCGGATGCCGATCCGAACGCAATCATCGATGTCTTGTACGCTCCCATTTATTACCGGTTGCAAATGGGTACCGGCCCGTTGTCCGACGCATACATCGACGAAATCTTTGAACATGCCATGAAGGGGCTCATGAAAGCTTGAGCGATATCTCCGGGTTGCTTCGATTGTTTACGCATCGCGTCCATCGGCATCCCCCTGGTACCTCCAGGGCAATCTCAAATAGACCAGAGTCATATAGCCCTTTCGAGCCGGGTACCTGCGGGCAAACGCCTCGGGAAAGACGACGAGATCCGCGAAAAGCTGGCCGGTGAAAAAATTCGTCACGATTGCCTTTTACGAATTTCATCACCTGAAAGTGGGTCGAATCAGACGCACCGGGCATCTTGAATATTGGTTCGCTAGGTTGGCCCAGATTGAAATCTGCCGCCGAAGCACTAAAAAGAGGAGCAAACTATGCGCATTTTCATGACTGGAGCAAGTGGATACATCGGCAGTGTGGTCGCTGAAAAAGCAATCGAGCAGGGACATGAGGTCGTTGGACTAGCGCGCAGCCGAGCGTCGGAGGAGAAGCTGAAAAAGCTGGGCGTTACGCCTTTTTCCGGAGATCTTGAGTCGCTCGATCGGCTCACGCGCGGAGCAGCCGAGGCAGATGCTGTGCTGCACCTCGGCTTTGTTCACGACTTCACACGACCCTACGAAGAATTGATCGGCATCGACAAGTCGGCGGTGCGTGCAATGGCTCAGGGCATCGCCGGAACTGGCAAGCCTCTCATCACCACCTCGGGGACCGGCGTGACCGCGCCGGATCCAAACGGCGCGGAGACAAATGAGGACTCCCCTCTCGATGCCGACCCGGTTTTGAAGCTGCGCGCCGGCGCTGAAACGGATGCACTGTCTCTCGCAGCCAGCGGAATCCGCGTCAATGTGATTCGTCTGGCTCCCTACGTCTATGGCCGCGGCGGCAGCGTCTTCGTGCCGGTGCTTTTAAAAGCAGCGGCCACTCATGGCTTTGCGCCCTATGTGGGTAGCGGCGCCCATCGCACCAGTTCCGCCAATGTCGATGATGTGGCCCAACTTTATCTTCTGACGATGGAGAAGGGCACACCCGGCGCCACCTTCAATGGCTCAACAGAAACAGATATCTCTCTCCTTGAATTGGCAAAAGCCATCGGCGCTGCCGTGGGAGTTCCAGCAAAGAGTGTTCCCCGCTCCGAGGCCGATGCTATCTGTGGCGCATTCATTGCAAGGTTCATCGAGATCGGGAATCGTGCCTCCAGCGAAAAGGCAAGACGGGAGCTTGGCTGGCAGCCACAGTCGAAGTTAGGTCTGCTGGAAGACATCGCTGACGGCTCCTACCGCGTGTTTGCGGAGGGCCTCAGACAAAAAGCATAGGCTTGGCAGAGTCGGCGATTACCCGATCGACTTGATTTCTCCGACAGATCATGGCCGGACGGTTAGCATTGTTCACGAAGGGGCTGGCGTATCGCTTACGACACCGAACTTGCGAGCTAGAGCCTCCCCAGCTCTGCGCATAGAAGCAGCAGTTCGATCTTTGCGCGGCTTCACTTCTCCTTAGACACAATGCTCCCCGCTGGCGGATTCAGTACATCCGGTATGCCTTTCGCGCCATAGAACACAGCCAGAAATCGCATCCGCTCGCTTCCAAGGTTGAGCCCGCGATGCCACTTTGTGCGTGCCTGCAGAAAGGCCTGGCCAGCCTTGAACGACAAACGATGGCCATCCTCGAACTCCACGGTCAGCGTTCCTTCCAAAACATAGATGTATCCGGGAACAGGGTGCGTCATCCACTCTGTTTTTCCTCCCGGCGGAATCGTGAGGATCACAGACGACACTTCGGGATTGGGAGTGGAAAGGTAAGTCAACGGCTCGCCGGCATCAGTCATCGTGTCGCTCGATACCATCGTCATAGTAGCGGTAACAGGTGCCGGCTGAGGTGGTGGTGCGGCTTGCATCAGCATTGGATCTCCTTGAGGTGGCGCGCATTCCGCGTGCCGTGTCATGGCATCTCTCGAAAGAAATGTTAGCATAATGATGTACATACATCAAATGTGCTCGATTCTTTTCCTTGCGCCTGCATGACAATAAAGAAGCTTTCGCGGATTCTTGCCCGCGCTTACGATGACGCATTGGCTGGCAATACCACCCTTAGCTTTCGTCCTGGCCTGAAATTTCGCTGCGATGAGAAGCAATTATGCCAACGGTGCGGATAGATTTTGGACAGGCTATGGGCAGCGTCAAGAGCGCTGTTGTTACTCAGATCCGGAGTCTGAGCCTGAACGGTCATGAGGACGGATTGGGGCTCACTCGCACTCGCATATAGCCGACACTCCGGTACGTTAGCCATGCTCGGCGTGCGGAGTCCTCAGCACTCGCTAACAACTACCCGAGTTCAGCAGGACAAGCATATTTGCCGCAGAGCGGCGTGCGTGAGCAGCAATCTCTGCATCCGAGAATTTGCGAAGCCCGTGCAAGACTTCCTCAAAGATGCCTGCGCGAAGCAGTGCGGAAAACGTCACGGCAGCACTTCGCTTGTCCCGGATCTTCCAACTCTCACCAGAACTCCATCGATTGAGGTAGCCGATGAAGACTTCATACGAACGCTCGACCACCTGCTCCCGATAGCGCCGTCCGAGTTCGGGAAATCTGTGCGCATCTTGGGTGACAACTCGATAGAGAGCTAACTGCTCCTCAGAAAGGACATGCTGAAGGTACTCGATTCCCGCGGCCACCAGCGCAGTGCGAGGTGGCTTTGAGAACCAGGGTCTCTCCGGCTCGTCGGCCTGCTTTCTCCACTCTCCCGTCACTTCATCGAAGGCTTCGGGATTGCAGGCAGCCTGCATCACTGCGCTGAACAGATCGTCCTTATTCTCAAAATGGCGATACAGCGTCTTGATCCCGACCTCTGCCGCTTTGGCAATGCTGTCCATCGATGTTTTGCCATATCCGCCATCGAGAAAAGCCTCTCTAGCGGCGCTCACGATCGCGAGCCTTTTCCTGCCCATGAGTGACGCTTTTGGATCGCTGCTCGACCAGGTCCGCAAATTATTTCCACTCTCCAGAACTCTATGAATTCAATATTATACGACAGTAGCTATTGTCGTATAGTCGATGAGTTTCTTGACGTCACAAACGACAATATGTATTGTCGTTTGTGGTAGAGAAAATCTGATAGGAGTAAAGAACGATGAACAGGTTTGAAGGAAAGGTTGTTATCGTAACAGGGGCAGGTTCCGGAATTGGCGCAGCTACCGCCAAACGGTTCCTTGAGGAAGGTGCCGTAGTCGTTCTCAATGGCCGGCGCAAGAACAAGCTTGAAGAGACGGCTCATGGCTTTTCGAGCGACGCAGTCTTGATTGACAGTGGCGACATCTCCGGCAAAGACTATGTACTCGGATTGATAAAGCGAACAGTGAACCGGTTCAATCGAATCGACGTTCTCGTGAATAACGCCGCAGTTTCCTCACTCGGCCCCTTTGGTACAACCCCTGAAGAAGAATGGCACAGAGTAATGAGAACGAATGTGGACGGAGTGTTTTACGCTATCCGCGCCGCGCTCCCGCATCTGCTCGCCTCCAAGGGATCGATTGTCAACGTGTCCTCAGTGTCCGGTCTTGGCGGTGACTGGTATCAAAGCTTCTACAACGCTTCCAAGGGAGCCGTATCGAATCTGACGCGATCTCTTGCCCTTGAGCTGGCTCCCCAAGGAGTAAGAGTCAATGCGGTAAACCCAAGCCTGACGCTGACAGAGATGACGGCCGCCTTCCAGCATCATCAGCCGCTGATGGAGAAAGTCATCGAACGCATTCCTCTGGGACGCGGCGCGAGGCCCGAGGAGGTAGCCAGTGTCATCGCCTTCCTGGCCAGCGAGGACGCTTCGTTTGTAAATGGAGTGAATCTACCCGTCGACGGTGGAGCGACAGCCTCCAATGGACAGCTCAACCCTACCGCCTTTCTCAAAGACTTCGGGTTGAACTGAATTTCGAACGGTGGAAGAAAAGGAACATCCGGAAGACAACGGAAAATCGAGGCAACGAAATGACGAACAAAATTGTAGAGAAGTACCTCAATAACTTCTCCCTGATCAATACCCAAGGAATGGAAGCTTTCGTCCGCGAACAGTCGAAGCTCCTCTCCCCCGGTCTCGTCGCTACTACAACCGATTATCGCGGCACACTCACTGAACATGGTGTCAAGGGGTTCTTCCATGGTTTGACGGAGTGGTCGAAGTATTTTCAATCGAATCATCAGTCGTGCAAGGAATTTCTCGAAGACACCCCGGCTCGGGTCTCAGTCCGCGTATTGAACCGGCTCGGGCTCGTTATGCCGGTGAATGGCAGGAATGTCAGCGAGGAAGATGAACATGAGTGGACGGAGGAGTTTGAAGTCGGGCTTGATGGTCTTATCACAAAAATACATGTAGCAATACATCTCAAGGGATCAAAAGCTTGAAGTTGACTTCCTGCCCCCCTTCCCTTGTGCGTGCCGGAAAAACGAGGAACTGAAAATACCATAGACCACAGCCTTCCTTGTTCAATAAGCGAGTGGGGATCACACGTCGATGCGGGAATTATTCAGAACGCTCCTGCTTTTATCTCCAACGTGCTAAATCAACTTCAGTTCCATATAGACATCGGCCCTGGCATAAGGAGAAGGTGCCAACTTGCTCGGGTCGAGACGCCGAAATCCAAGTGATTCATAAAGCCGGATCGCGGGCGTCAAACTATGGTTCGTTTCGAGGTAAAGTCTGTGCGCCTGCATGTGCTTGGCCTCTTCTATCGCTGCACCTAAAAGTCGGCGCCCGATTCCGTTCCCCTGATGTCCGGGCGCGACAGCCATCTTGGCCACCTCGAATTCGTCATCGCCCATTGGCAGAAGTGCGCAGCATCCGACGCTCCTATCGCCGACAATCGCAAGAAGGATCTGCCCGCCCCGTTCAATAATCATCTTCTGCGGATCGGCGAACATGGCTTCGTCCTTTGCCTCTACCTCGAAGTAGCGTTTGATCCATTGTTCGTTGAGTGCGCGAAATACAGCCTCGTCGCCTGCCTGGAACGAACGAATGAGCACATCTCCTGTGCTCGGGACTGAACTACGCAAAGACATCCTCTTGTTCCTCCTGCTTCGATTTTGTATCTGCGGACCCGACCCGACACATCGTTGCATTCGTCTCCGCCAGCAATGTGCTCTCCGCGTCTTCCGTCCGCATCTCCGCATGCGCTTCAAAGAGTCGCCGTCTCTTTCGGACGACCCACGCCTTCACAACAACGTCGGTACCCACGGGAACCGGCTTGTGGAACTTAGTCTCCGCTCGCGCGGTCACCGCCGGATGATTCTGGTAGTACAGTGCCCAGCCAAGCGCTTCGTCCATCAAGGCAAAGATCACGCCACCATGCAGGATTCCATTCCATCCTCCGTGTTCGGGACGGGCACGGTAGCGCGCGACGCTTCCATAAGGACCGTCGGGTCGAAACGGAACCTGCAATCCGAGCGGGTTGTCAGGTCCGCACACATAACACTTCGAATCCTTCGTCGCGAGCATCCGCTAACCTCTGATCTCACGTTATGATGAATAACGTGGATATGTCCAATATCCGAATCATTGAAATTGAGATGAAAAACATATGAAGGGGCAGATCGAACTCCGTCATTTCCGGTACTTTCTCGCTGTGGCCGAAACACTACATTTCGGAAAGGCGGCCGCGCAGCTTGGCATGGCTCAACCTCCATTGAGCCAGCAGATCAAAGCGCTAGAAAATATCCTTGGATATCGTCTGTTCGACAGGACCACGCGTGGGGTTCGCTTGACTGCCGTGGGGCAGTACCTGGTGGAGCGTGCTCGCAAAACACTGGAACGGGTCGATCAGGACGTCGATATGGCGCGCCGCCTCGGTAAGGGGCAGGAGGGTGTCCTCTCTGTCGGTTTCTCGGGTTCAATCATGTTTACCCGGCTGCCGTTCGTAATCGAACGCTACAGACGGTTATATCCGAAGGTCGAATTGCAATTGCAAGAACTCGTGACTGCGGAACAGGTGTGCGCCTTGAAAGAGGGGGCACTGGATCTTGGATTCCTGCGCGATGGAGAGCCGGACAGTACAATTACGATCGAACCCCTGCTCAGCGAGCGGTTCGTGGTCATCCTGCCAAAACAGCATCCTCTCGCCACCAAAACATCGTTGCGCCCCTCCGATCTGCGAGAAGAACCGTTTGTGTTCTACGCGAGAAAGATGGGTTCTCTGGCGTTCGATCGCATGATCGCATGCTGTGAAGCGGATGG
>JAATGG010000201.1 GCA_015654835.1 Terriglobales bacterium | reverse complement strand
TTCAGCCACATCTGGAGTTGGAAGGGGTCGAGCTCCCGCAACGGAACCTGCCCGAACTTGCCCACCAGATACCGCTTGATTTCAAACTCCGTGCTCTTCTTTGTGGCTACCCGCCAGCGTCCCCGGCGCATGGGGAGATACGCATCGGCGAAGTCCTGGGTTTGAAGTGGATAGACATCGACTGGAAGACTTTGCAGATGGAAGTCACCCGGTCGGTCGTGGATGGCATTGTGGGAAGGTGCAAAACAGAGACTTCCCGCAGGCCGGTTCCCATTGACGAGTTCACCGCCGATGAGCTGTTGTCCTGGAAAAAGGAGACCTGCTACTGCATCTTGGAGCAGGGGCAGATTCGGGGTCAGACATGAATCTCCTTTTTGAGAAGCTCAACTGCCAGGTTACGTTCCCGCGTTCGTCCACTGCGAATGGCGTCCGAAAGAGCAAGCACTTCGTAGAATCTGGAATCAAGTAGCGCCGCTTTCGGTGCTCCTTTATAGAGAGGCGCGATTGAGATTCCTCGTACTGTTCCTTCCGCATACGACCAGACTATGGGTGGTTCTCCGTCTTCCAGAAGACGCGATTTCAATGGTTCCACGGCAGCCGCCGTGGGCACGCCTCTGACCAGAGAGCCCCTGGCTGGCGGGAAAACGTACTTCAGTCCATTACGACGAGGATGCTGGCCGACTTCGCAAAGACGGCCACGCTGCTCGAAGGGCATCTCGGCGCGTCGATTGGATTGAAACTGCTTGCGAAAAACGATACCAATCAGTTCTTCAGCTATCTCTTCAATCTCGAAGAGTGGGCGGCCAAAGACAATTTGTCTGCCCATGACGGCGTGGACCGCCAGATCGTAAAGAGCCCGGTTGCATGGTATAACGACCATCTCACCATAGGCCGCAGAATATGTTCAGATGTTTTCTCTGAAGACGACGCCCGGGGCATCGCGGCCCTGCCTGTTCACGGGCCTTGCGACGCTCGATTGCGACAGCATTCTCTGCACCACGTGTCGACCCAAGTCTACCGCCGCGGCGCGCAGCGAAATCGATGCCCAGGAAAAGTTCATTTCATTTTTCAAGGTCGGCGTTCTGACGCGCGTCATGAGCGGGCGCAACTTCGCTTCGCTCGAATCCGGAGCCGGAGCGCGCGCCGCCAATACCCAGGTCGATGACTTGGGTGAAGTCATCCGCTCGCTAGACAAAAAGGCTCAGGGCGAGTTCTCCCTTCGCTTCCTTGTGGCCGCGCGCAGCGCGGAAGAACTACGCGGTTTTGCGCCCGCCGTGCATCGCGTTTTCGTTGATGCACGGGTGCAGGTGATGGAAGAGACGCAGGGCAACCTGTCGGCGTTCTATGCCATGTTCCCCGGCCATGGAAAGTTCAACGTCTTCCCCCTGTGGCTGACCGAAGACCATCACGCGCGCCTGGCTTCGATCTTCGCACCGAACCTGGGACATCCGTCTTCGGAGGACCTAGACAACGAATACCTGAACGTCTTCTAGACACGCACAAGGACGCCGTTCTTTCAGGACATGTATGTGGACGGTGTGCGCGTCATGCTCATTCTCGGGCCGACCGGATCAGGCAAAACAGGAAGCTGCTACCGCGAAAGCCGCTCAGGCCACGGAACTCAAAGCCGAGTAGACCAAGGCTGAGCAGTATCGCAGCGAATATCCCGGAACGCTCCACTTTGATTACACATGGGATGAGAAAAAAGGCAAAGAACATCGGATTGCAGCAAATCTGGCGGGACGACAAGTTCACCTACCTGTGCGGTCAATTCCAGGAGACGCCCGCGCTCTATGAATTGAAAGACAAGAAAGGTTCGCACATCAACTTCGATTTCAACAACGGCCTCTATACGGTGCCCAAACAGTTAGAGAACGGGTATCTCGCCATCGGCAAGCAGAAGGTTGAATTTCATCGCATGGGAGGGACGAAGTAGCCATGACCGAGCAGATTCCCAATACGCCCGCAACACTCCGATGAACGCGGTACAAGCCGGTACTGCGGACAACCTTCGACCGCGCAGACATACAAATCAAAAGGAAACCCGCTGCAGTGTAGCGAATTTCAGCAAGTTCCTTGAGGATGGGATTTGCTCTTGCCGGGGTTTAATTAGTTCGTACCTCGATTCCCATGATCACGGGTTGGTTGGCTGCTCCAGCGGTGAAGGCGATGACGATTTGGCCGCTACTGTTGGCGGTGGTATTGAAAGTCTCGAGCAGTGCCGCGTTTTTTCCAACGGTGCCATAGACGTCAAGGTTGGTAAGGACGGTTGTGCCATTGATGGCTACATTGAATTCACGACTTCCCGCCGTGCTGAAGTAGGTCTCGGCGAAGTGCAGCAGGACTGTGTATGTTCCTTCGGATGTAAGTCCCGGAATCGTATAGGTCGAGACGCCGGCTCGCCCATGTTGATAGACCCCCATAGGCGCGGCGTTTGCGCCGGGCTGTGTCAGGTTGATGGTGGCCATGACAGGGCTGTTGGCCCCTCCGCCACTGAAGTCTTCGTCTGCAACAAAGGAGTAATCGCCGCCACCGGAGCTACTTTCTGCAGGTCCGCCGGCCGCGATGGCCACAACCTCTGTACTTCCGCTGACCGCTTGCGTCGTAGCGGTTGTCTGGGTTGAGGCTGCCGAATTTCCATTGGCGTCCACCGCTTCAACTTTGTAGTAATAAGTGGTTGAAGCGGCCAATCCGGTGTTGGAGTAAGTTATTCCTGCAACTCCAGCGGCGATCAGATTGCTCGACGACGGCGTGAATCCGCTTGTGGTGCTTCTGTAGACACTGTAGGAGCTGACAGTGCAGTTAGTCGGCGGAGTCACTACCGACCAGCTCAAACCGATCACGCTAGAGGATGAAGCCGTCGCAGACAGACCTGCAGGCGCCGAGGGAACCGCGCTGCAACTGGCTCCGCCGCTCTGCGTCGTCGCGGCGCCTTGTGCCGAGGGACCAGATGGGCCGTCCCCATCGACTGCTTCAACGACGTAGTAGTAAGTCGTCGAAGCCGCGAGGCCCGTGTTCGAATAGGTTGTCCCCGTCACCCCACTTGCAATCAAGTTGCTCGACGACGGCGTGAAACCGCTGGTGGTGCTTCGATAGACGCTATAGGAACTGATCGTGCAGTGGGCCGGTGGCGTCACCGCATTCCAACTCAGACCGATCACGCTGGAGGAAGACGCCGCTGCCGTCAACCCTATTGGTGCCGAAGAAATCGTACTGCACGTGGGGCTCCCGCTTTGCACCGCTTCAATTCCGGAAATGAACGGCTGATCTACCCCGCCGTAAATAAACTGCACAATGATCTGTCCGTACTCATCGGCATTTGCGGCGAATTGCGGATCATAGGCGATGCTTTCTCCGCCCGCCGCCTTGAATACGTCGAGGTCGTTCAACACATACTTTCCGTTCATCGAAACACTGAAGATGCGCTTGCCCGCGCCCGTCCAGTAGGTCTCGGCAAAATGCAGCTTCACCGTATACGGAGAATCCGCTACCAGGCCAGTCAGAGTATATGTGAACGGTACGTAGCGCTCGGACAGATAAACATTTGCCGGAGCCGAATTGGAGTTCAACGTAACGGCAGCCGTAGATGTGGAAGTATCGCCGCCGTTAAAGTCTTCGTCCGCCACGAAATTGTCAACCGCCGGACCACCCGAGTTGATGGCGAGATCGGTCGCTGTGCCAGGGGTGGCACCCACGGGATTGCTCCCTGTGGCCGGGATAATTTCGATGGCGTTGATGGTCGGGTTCAGATCGGCAGCGGCCGTAGTTCCGAGGGCGGTCTGAATTTCGATAATGCCGTTCTCATCCGCAGTGGTATAGAACTCCTCGGCGACAGCCGTGGCCGCAGCGCCGGCGGTGGCAAAGATATCGAAGTTGGCCAGCACCTGGTCGCTATTGATCGACACATTGAAATTCCGTTGTCCGGCTGCGGTGTGAGCCCACTCGACAAAATGCAATCGCACGTTATAGCCGCCCAGCGGATTCAGACCGGTGATGGTCCACGCCGCAGGTCCCCAGCGCTCCACGTTGTATACCGCCTGGGGCGCGGGATTTGTAACATGCGAAATATCGACAGCCGAAAGAGCCGCCGGTGGTCCGATGTTGAAGTGGTAGTTTGTATTGCCGCCGAGGACAAATGGTGCTGGACCCGGAGCCCCTGCAGTCGCAGGTCCCGGAGGGTTGGAGTTCATGTAAGTGCCCACGGCATAGCCGCCCGCGCTCAGCTGTATTCCGGTGCTGTTTCCCGGTGCCAGGGTAGTCACCGTTGCATTAGCTGCGCCGGATTCGCCGCCGAAATTCGCCGCCGCCACCGTGTAGTAGTAGGTGGTATTCGGCTGCAGTCCGGTATTCACATAGGATGTGCCCGTAACCTGTTGCGCAATGAGGTCGGCCTGGGTCGGAGCAGTCCCCGCAGTCGTGCTCGCGTAGATGTCGTAGGTTACACCCGAAGTCGTGCTTGCGGTCCAGGTGAGAGTAACCGCATTGCTATTGGTTGCCGTCGCGCTAAGCCCGGTAGCCGGTGCAGGTGCTCCCGCACTCCATTGAGAATAATTGACGTAATTGATGACCATGTTGGATGGGAAGCCCGTCCCGTTTGGTGTTCCGCCATTCCCTCCAACTCCGGAACTGAGAATGAAGTTGATCGGCTGATTCATCTCCCATTGGTCGGTCGCTCCCAGATAGGCCAGATTCACCGCACCATATTGCACGCCATCCAGCAGATACACCAGCTCGTACGGTCCCCATTCCGTGCTGAAGACATGGAAGCCGTTGTCGAACGTAGCACCGCCCGTCAGGTTTGCGGTTGAGCTTAGCCCGGTGTACTCATAGTAGGTTTGCGAATCCGTCTCACCTCCGTGGACAGTGGCTCCCTGGTGCTGATTGGTCTTGGACTGAATCTCCATCATGTCCAGTTCGCCGCACCAGGGCCAGGGAATGCCGCCGTTAGTGCTGGGATTAGCTGTGCCCGGTGCGGTAGCCGCTGGATAGGCGTTTGCTCCCAATGCCCAAAAGGCGGCACCCATGCCCAAAGCACCTGGATTCTGAATGCGGGCATCCATTCGTCCGTAGGGGCCTGCAGGGTAAGTACTCGTCAATCTCGCGGAAGTGTACGGCACCGCGTTGTTTGGGTTATAGGTCATGGCAATCACAAGATCGCCATTCCCATCGAGATACACATTCTGCAGACTGTCGCTTGTGTTTTGGATCGTGCCATCGCCCCATACGGCGGTAGCCTGAACATTATTCCACCAATTGGCATGGTTATAAGTTGTATTGGCTGTGCCGGGGAAGTTTCCACCCCAAACCTGCGTCCATTGCGCGTGCAATGAAGATGCGCACAACAAACAAATGGCAGCCAGAAAAAGAGGCATGCGCTTTGAACAATTGAGCATGCTGGAGACCTGCGTCGCCAGCGCGTACATAGTACTGCAGGAACGGCTCGCCAAATATTTTTTTAGAATCTGCTGATTCACGACGAACTCCTTGGGGTGGTGAAGCGTTGAAGATGATAGCGTGGAGAGAATTCTCTCAGCGCGGCGCTCTCGATCAGGTTGGGAAGGCGGTTGGTTTACCGCCGTCCCAAATGGATGGGCTCTACTCTTATCGTGTTCTAGTTAGCTCGTATCTCGATTCCCATGACCACGGGTTGGTTAGCTGTTCCCGAGGTGAAAGCGATGACGATTTGTCCGCTGCTGTTCGCAGTGGTGTTGAAGGTTTCAAGCAGTGCCGCGTTTTTCCCAACAGTGCCATAGACGTCAAGGTTGGTGAGGACCGTCGTTCCATTGATGGCCACATTGAATTCACGACTTCCCGCCGTGCTGAAGTAGGTCTCGGCGAAGTGCAGCAGGACTGTATATGTACTTCCGGCTGTAAGTCCCGGAATCGTATAAGTCGAGACGCCTGCTCGCCCATGTTGATACACCCCCATAGGCGCCGCATTCGCGCCAGGCTGAGTCAAGTTAATGGCGGCTGTGACAGCGCCGTTTGTTCCTCCGCCACTGAAGTCTTCATCCGCAACAAAGGAGAAATCTCCACCGCCGGAGTTGCTTTCCGCCGGTCCCCCTGCCGCGATGGCCACAACCTCGGTGCTGCCGCTGCTCGCTTGCGTCGTAGCGGTTGCCTGGGTTGAGGCTACCGAATTTCCATTGGCGTCCACCGCTTCCACCTTGTAGTAATAAGTGGTCGAAGCGGCCAAGCCGGTGTTGGAGTAAGTCGTCCCCGTAACTCCTGCGGCAATCAGATTGCTCGACGACGGTGTGAATCCGCTGGCCGTGCTTCTGTAGACGCTATATGAGCTGACAGTGCAGTTAGCCGGTGGAGTCACTGCCGACCAACTCAACCCGATCACGCTGGAGGATGGCGCCGTGGCCGCAAGCCCGGTTG
>JAATGG010000160.1 GCA_015654835.1 Terriglobales bacterium | reverse complement strand
GCGGGTTTCGAACCCGCGAATACAGGTTTTGCAGACCTGCGCGTTAGCCACTTCGCCACCGGTGCTTCTCTCAACTAACTCCACTTACTAACTCTGCAACGATTCATTGAGGCCGCATGTGCCGCGCCTCAATGGCAGTTAGAGTCGTACCCCGAGTCACCTGAACCCTGAAATTGAAAAACCCACCGCGCCGTGTGGCGGGTGGGTCGTCAGGGTTCCGATTTCTCAGCCTTCGGAATCTAGCCCAACGAACACGCCCGCGCAGCGCAGCCCTGACAGCAGCAGCACAGACAAGTCGCGGGAGTGAGTAAATAGGCCATGGAATCCTTGTGCCTGCCGACCGACTTTTGCAAGTCATTGTGCAGCGGGTATTCGTAGAGTAGAGCGGCATGGGCCGCATGTCAAGCCGCGATCGATGGATTGAGGCACAAGTGTGACGAGAGACACGCACAGCGGAAGCCTCGTCGGCCACGCGCCATCGCTCCACTGCGGCGGTCCTTCTCGGCATCTGTCTCACCTGGACATACGCATTCGCGCAAGGCCTGTGCTACCGATAAATCTCCGGGATGAACGTCTGTTCGTGCATGGGCGGCCGCTTATAGTTCTTCTTTTCCAGGGGTGGCAGCGGCAGCGGTTTGGGCGTCAAATCCCGATAGGGAATCAGCGAAAGCAAGTGGCGAATTACGTTGAGGCGGGCACTTTTTTTATTGTCGGCATTCACAACATACCAGGGCGTATGCTTGAGGTCGGTCCCGGTAAACATCTCATCTTTGGCCCGCGAATACTCCGCCCAATGTTTGCGCGATTCCAGGTCCATGGGACTTAGTTTCCATCGCTTGGTAGGGTCTTTCATCCTATCTTGAAAGCGGCGTTCCTGCTCCTCGTCACTTACCGAGAACCAATACTTGACTAACAGAATTCCGGACCGCACGAGCATCCGCTCGAACTCCGGACAGCTTCGCATAAACTCCAGATATTCGGCCTCTGTGCAGAAACCCATCACCCGTTCCACACCCGCGCGGTTATACCAACTGCGGTCGAACAGCACCATCTCGCCCCTGGCCGGCAAGTGGGCGGCATAACGTTGAAAGTACCACTGACCTTTTTCACGCTCGGTCGGTGTCGAGAGGGCGACGACCCTGCAGATACGAGGGTTCAGCGTGTCCGTGATCCTCTTGATCGCGCCACCTTTGCCGGCTGCGTCCCGTCCCTCGAAGAGCACAACAACGCGCAGCCCTTCCTGGTGGATCCACTCCTGCAGTTTGGCCAACTCAATTTGCAGACGGCGCAGTTCCCGCTCATAATCACAATCCTTGCCTAACTGCATTATGCTCTTGGTCGCAGTGATAACTGCTGCAGCCGTATCGTTCGGTTTGCCGTTCGACTTTGCCATTGTTTCTCCCCAGCCCGCATAGAACATACGCGTCTCTCTATATCGGCAAGAGTTCCAAGCGTAACAGCAAACAAAGGACTGCCGGCATCGCCGTTCCATGAGCGCTTGGCTCATAATTTACCCATGGTCGCTCTCGCCAAGCCTTTCTCGCTCGATTACTTCGTTGTGGATGTGTTTACCGCCACTGCACTGGCTGGGAATCCTCTGGCCGTCGTCCTGAACTCCGTCGGCCTTACCGCGACCCAAATGCAAGCCATCGCCAAGGAGTTCAATCTGTCGGAGACCTCGTTCATCGAGCGCCGCCCCGCGGAAGTTGAGCAGGCCGAGGGCATCCGCGTTCGCATCTTCACCACCGAAGAGGAACTGCCGTTTGCCGGCCATCCCACCCTGGGCACGGCCAGTGTCCTCAAACTCCAGGCACCCGAGATGCTGCAATCCCACGCCATCACCCTGGCGCTCAACGTAGGCTCGGTGCCGGTGCATTTCGCTCCACAGAATGAGCAGGCGGCCGACTCCCCAGCCCAGTTCGGAGAAATGACGCAGCGCGACCCCGAGTTTGGCGCCGAGTTCGATCCGACAGATGTAGCTCGTCTTATCGGATTGTCCGCAGACGATCTGGACCCTCTACTTCCCCCGCAAATTGTTTCCACCGGAACAGCTTTTGCGATCGTGGTTCTGCGCTCGGCCGAGCCTCTGGCTCGCTTGCATGTCTTGCAGCAGGAGGCTACGCAATGGCTGCGTGCCCGCGGAGCCCGCTGGTTCTATGTTCTTGCCCCGGCAGCGATTTCGACAGATGACGAAGGGGCGCCACGTTACCGGGCCCGTATGCAGTTCAACGGCGGCGAAGATCCAGCCACCGGTTCGGCCGCCGGTTGCGCCATCAGCTACCTGGTGGCCCGCGGCGTCGTCTCGTCCGGGGAACGCATCGCCGTGCGCCAGGGGGTGGAAATCGGCCGGCCCAGCGATCTTTACCTCTCTGCACAGGCAAAATCAGCGAGGGTCACGGATGTTCGGGTGGCAGGCAGCACCATTCTTGTGGCAAAAGGACAGCTTTTCCTGTCGTGATGCACATGCTTTCAACAGGCTTTAACCTTCGCAAGTGGCCTCCCGCGTGGACCATAGCTGTTTTCCACTTGTTATACTCGGATTTCCACCTCTGGTTTCGCCTCTTCTTCCCTCTTTCCTGGCACTTCCAAGCCTCGTAATCTTGGCAAGCATTGAACGAATTTAACCGGCATTTCATCCGGTTGTCCCTCAGTCACGGACCCTATCTGACTGCGGGCGAAGGCCGACTTCCTGCGTAGGAAAGTCGATGCTGCCTCGTGTGATCGCTGCGCCCTGCAAGGGTTGCGCGCACGCCACGCGAAGCGGCATAGACGGCTTGATCCGCGCAGCAGCATCCCTTCGTCTCCAGTCACCGGGTCAAAAAGCAGCGCACTCTCCACATAGCCATTTTCAGTGGTGCGGGAGAGCTGCGTCTGCAAGATGGCCCAAACAAATCGAACCAAGGAGTAGCTGCACCTTATGCGCCCAAAAAAGATCATTCTCTGCGTAGACGATAATGAATTAGAGCTTTCCGTACTCAAGTTCATGCTGGCGACTAACGGATACCGGGTAGTATCGGCCGGGAACGGCCAGGAGGCGATCGGCATCTTTGCCGATACCGCGGTGGATCTGGTGCTTGCCGACTATGCCATGCCGCAGATGAACGGCGATCAGATGGTGGCGCAGCTTAAGCAGATGGCCCCCCACATCCCTATGATCCTGCTGGGCGATCCTCAAAAGATGGCTGGCGAAATTCATGCCGCCGATGCCCTGCTGGCCAAGAAGAGTTGTTCGCCGCAAGAACTGCTTGAGCGCATCAAGATCATGAGTGCCCGCAAACGCGGTCCCCGCAAGGGCGCGCAGCGCGCCATGCCCGTGGCGGAAGAAATGGAGCTGGCGGTCGCGTCCTAAGCGCGGCTGCTAGCGGGGTAGGATCGGGGGCGCTGCTTGGCTTGCAGCGCTCCGTTATCCGGTCCGCATGGAGTCCTGGTGAACTTGTCCACAATGCGGAAAACCCACGGTAGCCGCCCTTTTTGGCGAGCCAAGTCCATTTTTAGCTAACATTCCCCCTTGACGATTCCGTATTCCGATGCGCATACTCCCCAATTGCCCGAGCCAGAGCTTTTTTCTCTGCGCCAAGGGAGTTGGTCTTTATGGATCTCGTTTTCGTACGTCTTTTGTTCGCGGCTCTGCTTGCCGGGGCCTGCTATTTCCTTCGCCCCTTTGGGTTGAACCCATCGGTGGGTGCGTGCATCGGCGCTGTCAGCGCTGGTGCGGTGATTGTTTTCGAGCTGCGGGTGCGGGCGCTGAGCCTGCGGCGGCTGATCGGCGCGGTTGCCGGCAGCGTGCTCGGCATTTTTGGCGCGGCGCTGTTTTGTCTGGTGCTGCGCAGCGCTCTGCCTCCCGGTGCAACCTCGTCCCTGGTGCAAATCTTCGTTCTGCTGCTGATGACCTATACCGGCTTGCTGGTCGGCGTTTATAAAGGGGATCTGTTGAATCCTGCCGCCCTGGGCACTGTCTTCGCCGGCGAGCGGCCTACCCGCCGCACTGCCAAAGTGCTCGACACCAGCGTTATCATTGATGGCCGCATTGCCGACATCGCCGAAGCCGGCTTCATCGATGGCATGATGGTGATTCCCGAATTCGTGTTGCGTGAGTTGCAGACTGTGGCCGATTCGACCGATGGTTCCAAGCGCCAGCGTGGCCGCCGCGGTCTCGACATGCTGCAGCGTATGCAGTCCAACTGCAATCTCCAGGTGCAGATTGTCGCCGACGATTTTCCAGCGATCCGCGAGGTCGATCTCAAGCTGCTGGAGTTGGCCAAGAAGTGGGAGGCCAAAGTTGTTACCAACGATTTCAACCTCAACAAGGTCGCACACCTGCACCGCGTCGAGGTGCTCAACATCAACGATCTCGCCAATGCGCTCAAGCCCGTGGTTTTGCCGGGCGAGCGGATGACGATCCTGATTCTGAAAGAGGGCAAAGAGTTCAACCAGGGAGTCGGCTATCTGGATGACGGCACCATGGTAGTGGTCGATCACGCCCGCAAAATGATTGGCCGTTCCGTGGATATTTCCGTCACCAGCGTGCTGCAAACCGCCAGTGGCAAAATGATTTTCGGCAAGATGGACGAGAACGGCAAAGCAAGCGAATCGCCGCTACGCCCAGTGCCCGAAGAGATTGCGCGCTGAGCGAGTTGCGTGCGGAACGAAAAGTGCAAAATAGGCGGCCTTTTCCGGAATGAAGAGGCTGCCTATTTTTTAATAGGTTTGTATGTGCTCAAGAGATAGATGGAGCGGCCGAAAAGCGCCTCAATACTTCTGCACAGTCGGATCGATTTCGTCGCTCCACGCCAGAATTCCGCCGGCTACATTCGTGACCCGCGGATAGCCAGACTGCATTAAGAACTCCGCAATCTTCTGGCTTCGCGCGCCCGAACGGCAATGCACAATTACTTCGCGGTTGCGGTCGATCTCGGCCAATCGCCGGGGCACATCGTTTTGCGGAATCAGCTTTCCTCCGATCTGCGCGATCTGGTATTCATACGGCTCGCGCACATCGATCAGGTACACCTCTTCGCCCGCATCCATGCGCCGTTTTAGCTCTTTCACCGAAATCTGCGGAATCCCGTTCTTCGTGTTTGCGTCTTGAGCAGCTTCGGGCACAATGCCGCAGAAGTTTTGGTAGTCGATCAACTCCGTCACCGTGGGATTCAGGCCGCACACCGGACACTCGGGATTTTTGCGCAGCTTGAGTTCGCGGAAGCGCATGTTCAGCGCATCGACCAGCAGCAGCCGCCCGATGAGCGGTGCCCCCTTGCCCAAAATCAGCTTGATGACCTCGGTGGCCTGGATGACGCCTACCAATCCAGGCAGAATGCCCAGCACTCCACCCTCTGCGCAACTTGGCACCAGTCCCGGCGGTGGCGGCTCGGGATAGAGGCAGCGATAACACGGCCCATCCTCGGTAGCGAACACGCTGGCTTGGCCCTCGAACCGGAAAATCGAGCCGTAAACATTGGGCTTGCCCTGCAGCACGCACGCATCGTTCACCAGGTAGCGGGTCGGGAAGTTATCCGTTCCATCGGCAACAATGTCGTAGTCTTTCAGGATCTCCAGCGCGTTGGCGCTCGACAGCATCGTGTCGTGCTTGATTACATTGAGGGCCGGGTTCAGCGCCTTGAGCTTCTCCTCGGCTGAGTCCAGCTTCTTGCGCCCAATATCTTTGGTGGCGTGGATAATCTGCCGCTGCAAATTGCTTGCGTCCACCACATCGAAATCCACCAGCCCCAGCGTGCCGATGCCGGCCGCGGCCAGGTAGAGAGCGAGCGGCGACCCCAGCCCGCCCGTACCCACGCAGAGCACGCGTGCTGCTTTCAAGCGCTGCTGCCCCTCCATGCCCACTTCGGGCAGAATCAAGTGGCGTGAATAGCGCGATAGCTCGTCGGTCGTCAGTTCCGGCAGGGGAATCGGTTCGGTAAGGGGAGCCATAGGTCGCAAGTCCAATATGCGGGTAGTTGATTCGGTTCGTATGCCTCAATGTCAGGCGCAGCAGGCGCGGTCGCCTAGTTTGTCCAGCCCCCGGCAATGGAGGGAATGATGGACAGGGTATCGGCAGCAGTCACCGCAGTAGCTTCTTTAGCCGGCAGATAGCGTACGTCCTCGTCGTTGAAATAGACATTCACAAAGGCCCGCAGCTTGCCCTCGGCAGTGAACAGATGCCTGCGCAGTTCGGGGTGCGTTTCGGTCAGCTTGGCGAGTGCCTCGCTGATAGTGGTTGCATTCACTTCCACGGCATCTTGTCCGCCTGCAAAAGTCCGTAAAGGGGTAGGAATAAAAATCGTCATGACTCTGGTTCCTCCGCGCCTGCCCAATAGGATTCATTCGCGTCCCAACACGATGCTTTCATAGTTCGCCGGATTCCTCCGCCACCTGAATGATCTGCTGCTCAAACCGCTTGTCTTCTTCGCTGCCGCCAACCAGCAGAAAGGAGTGAGTCACCGCAGCCTTGCCCGCGGCCACTTCGGTAATCATGTAGCAGCAGCCGAGCCAATGTGCCTCGGCAAAATCGGTCGAAGACCATTGTGCCGGATGGTCGGGATGCGAGTGATAAAAGCCGGCGACGTCGAGTCCCTGCCGCCGCGCCTCCCGCTCGATCTTTACCAACTCAGCCGGAGCAATCCGGTAGCGGTTATGCGCCGAATCCGTGCGCGTGTTCCCGGCACGAATTGCCGCAATCACTGTCCAAGAACCTTCCGCGAAACGCCCTATCAGAGCGCCACAGCACTCGTGGGGAAACGTCTCCTCGCCGTGGCCGCGAATGGCCTCATAGACCGCTCGGGGCAGCCGCAATATGCTCACGCTTCCTCCCAGAATCTCTCGCTCAGATATTTGTCGGCCGAGTCCGGCAGCACGGCTACGATCACGGTTTGCCGGCCGTGGGCCGCTTCTTCTTCGGCAATCTTCAGGCTGGCCACCACCGCTGCCGCCGCAGAAATCCCCACTAGAAGCCCCTCTTCGCGTCCCAGCCGCTTGGCCATTGCATAGGCTGCTTCCGTTTCCACTTCCAGATTGCGGTCGGCCAGTGCAGGGTCATAAATCGCCGGCACCATCGCACTCGCCATGTGCTTCATTCCCTCCAACCCGTGAAAGGGCGAATCGGGTTGAAAACTGATCGCCTGAATGGCCGGATTGTATTCCTTAAGCCGCCGCGTCGTACCCATAAAGGTGCCGCTCGTGCCCAGCCCGGCCACAAAATGCGTCACCTGCCCGGCTGTCTGCGCCCAAATCTCTGGCCCCGTCGTTTGATAGTGCGCCTGCCAATTGGCATCGTTCGAATATTGGTCGGCATAGTAGAAGCGGTCGGGATCGCCGGCAGCCAGCCCCCGCGCCCGGCGAATCGCTCCATCGGAGCCTTGACCGGGATCGGTCCACTCCACCTCGGCCCCATAGGCTCGTAGAATCCGCTTCCGTTCCAGCGAAACATTCGAGGGCATGGCCAGCAGTACCGGAAACCCCATCGCCGCTCCCAGCATGGCAAAAGCAATTCCGGTGTTGCCGCTGGTGGCGTCCAGCAGGGTTTTGCTTGGCACAAGCAAACCGCGAGCTTGGGCGTCGCGCACCATCGAAAGCGCAGCCCGGTCTTTCACGCTGCCACCTGGATTGGCCCATTCCGCCTTGCCCAGCAGCGTCACGCCCGCGAGTTCACGAACGATTCCGTCCAGCCGGATCAGAGGCGTATTGCCGACCAGTTTTGGCAATGAGGACCCCAATGCGAGTTGTGAAGCGGTAGTTTCCATGCAAAAATTGCGATTCCCGCTCTGGGTGTGCGAGATTGGAGGTGGCGAAGATTCAACCGCCCCCACATCCTCGCAGACTGGATAGCGACATGGCCCTGAAAAAACGGAATCCGAATTTTGAGCAGACGCTCGAATCCTTGCGCGCCCACTCCTTTGATGTAGCGCCCTTTGCCGGAGTCGCAGAGGGTGTGTTGGTCAGCAAGCATGGAGCCGCCGCGGTTCTGGTTCCGGCCAAGGACAAAGAGGCTTCGGCAGCGTTTGCCGAGCGTCCCGGCGCCTTGGTGCGCGGTGAAATCGCCCGTCTGCTCGACCGCGGCTACCAGAAGTTCATCAAGACCGCCAAGTTCGAACTACCGGCCACCGCCGCTCAACTTCATGCGATTCACCTGTTTACCGAAGAGCTGAATCAGGTGACCGGCACCATCGGTCTCTATAACGAGTCGCTTGGCACCACCAGCGATCTTTATCAATACGACCGCCTCAAAGGCCGGGAGCCTGTCCAACCCGTACCGGCCCGGCCATGGGAACTCGGCGTCAGCCATTGATTCCTTGAATTGCGCGAGGGGAGCGCCATGGATGGCAAAGAAGACACCACGAGTCTTGAGCTACTGACGCGGGAGCGGCGTGCTCACAACCGCCAGGCCGTAGACGAAGAGGCCACTCTGCTGATTGTGAGTGGCGACTCCCCGATCAAATGCAAAATCGAAGACCTGAGTCTCGAAGGCTGCCGGCTGCACATGTTGCGGCCCTTCCCGGCCAGCCTCGGGGCGCATGTCGAGGTAACGCTCAGAATCCAGCAGATCACCTTCCGGTTCCACGGCGTGACCACTTGGACGGACGACCGGCAGGCAATCGGCATTCATTTTTCCAAAGTGCCGGTTCGCCGGTTGGACGAGTGGTCGGAAGTCGTAGGCGAGGTCACCGCAAAAAATGCCGCTAAAGCGGCAAGACAGGCCGCCGCAGAGCATGCCGCTGCACTGGCGCAGACCGTCTCTCCGCCGGAAACGGCAACGAAATCTCCTGCCCAGGATAGAGTAGCGCAAGCTATTCCTGTTGCTTTGGGCGCCTCAGCGGCTCCCGCTCATGTTGCAAAAACCTATCCTGCCCGCGAACGGCGAGAGCAATCTCGCCACAGCGTCAATACCGATGCCGCCATCTTTCTCGTTAATGTGGGATCGAAGCTTCATGGGCGCATTCTGGACCTCAGCCCGAACGGTTGCCATATCCGGACCGACAGCCCGTTTCCGGTGGGTATTTACACGCGGGTCGAGACGGAGTTCCATCTTGCCGGTTTGCCCTTCCGCCTGGGAGGCGTTACCCAGGCCATTCACGACTCGCATGACGTGGGAATCCGTTTCCTCGACATGAGCCAGCGCAAGCGGGAACAGGTCGAGCAGTTGATCGGGGAAATCGAAGAAACGCGCGCGGCCGAAAGTTCGCCAAGTCATGGCCTGCGGTAGGGGCGTAGCGGCTGGCGCCAGCTATTTGCGCCGTGCCCGCTCCCGCTGCAACTCCCGGTAGACCTCGCTTTTGGATTGCCCAAGTTCACGAGCGAGCCGCTTCAGCGCCTCTTTTTCGTCGATGCCCACTTCGGTCTGCAGACGCACCACCCGATCCGCAATTCTGAGTGGAGTGCCGGCTTCAGCGTCGGCCTCTTTCAGAGGCCGTGCCTCTACGAGCAACACAATTTCGCCGCGCACGCGGTCGCGGCCTGCCAATTCGCGCCGTATTTCAGCCGCCGTTCCCCGCAGAAATTCCTCATGGATCTTGGTCAGTTCGCGGGCCACTACCACCCGCAGCTCCGGGCCCCAGACAGCTTCCAGGTCGGCCAGCGTCTCCAGAATGCGGTGAGGCGCTTCATAGAAAATCAGTGTCCGTGCGGCTTCGCCGATTTCCGCAGCCAGGGCTTCAAGACGGCTGCGCCGCGCCCCTGCTTTCTCCGGCAAAAAGCCCAGAAACAGGAACTCCCCCAAAGGCAATCCCGAGGCGACCAACGCCGTGAGCGCAGCGTTCGCGCCGGGAATCGGGATGACCGGCACCCCGGCGGCGATAGCTTCCGCAGCCAGCCAGCCGCCTGGGTCGCTGATGCCCGGCATTCCGGCATCTGAGACCAACGCAACACGGCCTCCGGTTTTCAGCAACTCCATCAGCTCGACCGTCCGCTGGCGTTCGTTGTGCTCATGGCAGCTTACGGTGGGGGTCGAAATCTCAAAGTGATTGAGCAGCTTCTGCGTCTGGCGTGTGTCTTCGCAAGCGATTCGATCAGCCTGCTTCAGCACATCCAGGGCGCGCAGAGTAATGTCGCCCAGGTTGCCGATGGGGGTTGCCACCAGGTAGAGGCCCGGGGCAATGAGTCTGGATGCAGGAAGTCTTGGTGTTGCTGCAGTCTCGTCGTCGCCGCTCATCCGCGCCTATTCCCCGGATTCCTGGCGTTCCAGCCTGCGTTGCTCCGCCAGCAGCGACATCGAACTCATCAGATTTTGCACGCTCACAATGCCCACGACCCTGCCGCTTTCGGTTACCGGAATCAGCGAAAGTCCATGTCCGGCCGTGATGCGCCGAATCGTAGTCCCCAACGTGTCTTCGGGCTGCGCCACTTGGAAGGCACGGGACATGACCGATTGCACATAGCCGTTGCCGTCGTTGCGCAATGCATCGACAATGCGCTGCCGCGAAACGATGCCCACCAGTTGCGGACCGCGTACTACCGGAAAGTCTTCCTGCAACGAATGCACGCAGCGGGAAAGAGCGTCGGCCAGCGTGTCGGAGGGAGACAAAATGGCAAAGTCGGTCAGCATCACCTCGCGCATACGCACGGTGTCGACCACCGACTGAAAAAATACGCCCTGATCTTCGACCTGGGCGCCGATCATGATGAAGAAGCCGGCGATAATCAGCCACGGACTGTGCAGCAACATGCCGCCCACCATGGCGGCCAGTGCCAGCAATTGGCCGAGTCCGGTTGCCGTGCGCCCGGTGGGAGCCAGGCCGTGCTTTCGCGCAAAACTCCCCCGCAACAGCCTTCCGCAGTCCAGAGGATAAGCCGGCAGCAGGTGCAGCAGCCCCATGCAGGCCTGCATCCATACCATGCTGCGCAGCAGATAGGCAGAGGTAATCCAGGGCTGATCCAGCAGCTTGACATCTCCGGCAGCACCGAGAAAAACTGCCGCCAGGGCTGCCGCCGTGGCGATATTTGCCACCGGCCCGGCCAGAGCCATGGCGAATTGCCCGACGCCCTGGTTCGCTTTCTCTTGGCTTTCGGGGGTTCCATAGGCGAACAATCCGCCGATGGGCAACAGCAGGATGGCGCGCAGCCGCAATCCCATCCAGGCCGCCACCAGCAGCCGCGCGGTTTCGCGCGTTACCACCGTCATGACCAGCACCAGAAAGAGTCCCAGGCCGCGTCCCACGCCGTCAGCGGAGCTAATGCCCAGGCACACGACAGCTAACAGCAAAAAAAAGGCGTGCATTCGCAGTTCCACGCCCATCCAACGGCCCAGCGGGATTGACCAGCCTCGCATACAGATAATTGTAGAGGGTCGCGGTGGAATACGGGTGCGGCGCGGTGCAGTATGCTGGTCCCCGATGCGTATCATCGCCGGATCCCTTCGTTCGCGTACGCTCCAAGCACCGGCTGGTTTGGCCACACGGCCCACCACCGACCGCCTGCGCGAAACCCTCTTCAATGTCCTCGCGCCCCGCATTCAGGGTGCCGATTTCTTGGATTTATATGCCGGTTCGGGTGCTGTGGGCATTGAGGCTCTCAGCCGCGGAGCCGCTCGTGTGAACTTCGTAGAGCGCGCCCCGGCAGCCCTCAAGGTGCTGCACACGAACCTCGAAAAACTTGGATTGGCGAGCGGATTCCAGATCCATTCGAGCAGCGTCGGAACGTTTTTGCGGCGGGCCCAACCGCGCCAGGCTGCGGCCTTCAGCCTTGTCTTTCTCGATCCGCCCTACGACGCGGCCCAGGAATACGCAGCTACCCTAAGCCTGCTCGGCGAGGCCGGGACAGCCCTCCTGCATCCTCTCGGACTGGTCATTGCCGAGCACCGCCGCAAAGAAAAATTGCAAGACCGCTATGGGAGCCTCAGCCGCACCCGTCTGCTTGAACAGGGCGATGCATCGCTCAGCTTTTACGCTCCCACAGCCACCCCACCGGGCAGTGCATAAATCAGGCCAGCAATTCCGTAACTTTTGGCATCCACTCGGAGATCGGAATCCCTTGCGGACACAAGGCCTCGCAACTGTTGCAAGCCACGCATGAGCCGGAACGTTGCTCTTCCGTCAGAAATACCTGATAGCGGAAGCGTGCCCCGGCTACATCGTCGAACAGGTGCGCGTAGTTGAAGAAATCGAAGTTTCCAGGGATGTTGACGCCCGTGGGACACGGCATGCAATAGCTGCACTTGGTGCAGGGAACGACCGTCCGCGCCCGGTACTTTGTCCGGATCTGTGCGATGATTTCCTGCTCCGGCTCGCTGAAGCTGCCAATGCGCGAAGCCTCGGCCGTTCGCAGGTTGTCTTTTACCTGTTCCATGGTGCTCATGCCGCTCAAAACGACGGAGACTTCGGGCTGATCCCAGATCCATTGCAACGCCCATTCCGCGGGAGAGCGCCGAACCGGAAACGCGTCCATCACCGCGCGCATATCGACAGGCGGATCGACCAGACGGCCTCCCAGCAAAGGCTCCATGATCACCACCGCCAGGTCCTTGCTCGCCGCCAGTTTCAAGCCGCGGGTGCCCGCCTGGTTTTCTATGTCCATGTAGTTGTATTGGATCTGGCAAAAGCTCCACAGATCGCTGCCGTTGACGATCTCTTCAAAGCAGTCGTAATCGTCATGCATCGAGAAGCCCAGGTGCCGAATGCGCCCGTCGGCCAGGGCTGCGGCTGCCTTCTGCAGCAGGTTGTGCTTCACGACGATATCGCGCCAGCGGCTCTGATTGAGCGAGTGGATCAAGTAAAAATCGATATGGCTGGTCTGCAGCTTCTGCAGTTGCTCGTTGAGCAGCCGATCGAAATCTTCAGGGTCATTAACCAGCCAGATCGGCAGCTTGGTCGCCAGCTTCACTTTTTCCCGGTAGCCATCCTGCAACGCTTTGCCCACCACCACTTCACTCTGGCCTTCATGGTAGGGATATGCCGTATCGACGTAATTCACGCCTTCGTCGATGGCATGGCGAACCATGCGCACGGCTTCTGCTTCGTCAATGTTGGGGCCCAGGGGCTTTCCGTCCAAGGTTGGGAACCGCATACACCCGAATCCCAGCGCCGAGACCTTCCAATCCAGCTTTCCAAAACGACGATATTGCATGGTTGCTCTCTTTCTTCGGTTCCGGTCCACTGCGGGCCCGGCAGGCCGTTGCTATCGGCGGAGCCTTACAGCGGTGGAGAAGACGCCGCGCTCACAGCCGTCATTGAATCGAGGACAGTTAGGGGAAAAATCCCTCAATATCTTACTCTCCAAGCTTCTGCCGTCTCTTGGCGGTATCGTAGATCACAAACGCCGCGCTTGCGCAGGTCGCTTCCGGCACTAATGGCGGTGCCGCGCATCCAAATAAAATAGGAATATGAAGCGCTCCGGTACCGCCGATCTTCCGCTCCATGGTGGCCGTGTTCCCACCTGGCTTGCGGAGCGCATGACCCGGCTCGGCACCCTCATCGTGGAGCATGTAATCGCTTCATACGGGCCGTCTGAATTTCTCACCCGCCTCAGCGATCCCTTCTGGTTTCAGGCTCTCGGCTGCGTGATGGGGATGGACTGGCACTCCTCCGGCATCACCACTTCCGTCATGGGAGCACTCAAGCGAGGCCTCAATCCGCGCACTGCTGAGCTGGGTATCTGCATCTGCGGCGGCCGCGGCCGCCACTCGCAACGGACACCCGACGAGTTGCGCGCCTTCTCCAGCAATGTCGGCCTCGACGGCAATGCTCTGGCCCGCATCAGCCGCCTCACCGCGCGGGTGGATAACAACGCCATCGGCGATGGCTTCCAGCTTTACCTGCATTCGTTCGCCCTCAGCGTTTCAGGAGAATGGGCCGTCGTGCAGCAGGGCATGAATCCCGCATCGCATCTGGCTCGCCGTTATCATTGGCACTCCGCGGCCGTACGCGATTTCACGTCGAATCCGCACACCGCCATCCTCGGGCAGCAGCAGGGAATCATCCTCAATCTCGTCGACTCCCAGGCCGTGCGCGCGCGGCAGGCTCTGCTTGATATCGCCAAAGCACCGGTCGATGCCGCGCTCACCGACTTCCGTAAACTCACCATGCCCACGCATCACGACGTGCGTCCGCAAGATGTGGATCTGAAGCGCCTTGGTGCGGTTCTTGCCGTCGCACACGAGCGGGACCTCCGCGATTTTGCCTCCCTGCTACTGGTAGAGGGCCTCGGTCCGCGCACTCTTCAATCTCTGGCCTTGATTGCGGAGGTGGTGCACGGCGCGCCCAGCCGCTTCTCCGATCCTGCTCGCTTTTCGTTCGCGCATGGCGGCAAAGACGGCCATCCCTTTCCGGTACCGCTCAAGACTTACGACGAGTCCATCGGCGTTTTGCGCAGGGCTCTCGACGCGGTGCGGCTCGATCATACCGAGAAGCTTGAAGGCTTTCGCCGCCTCGATCAACTTACCCGCGCGGTCGAGAACCAGCGCCAGCCGCTGGCCGATTTCGCCGCCGCCGTCTCCCATGAACGCGCGATCTCTCCGTCTCTCGATGGCCGCACGGTCTTTGACGACCACGCACCTCGCCCTCAAAAGAAATCTGCCCCCGGGCCCGAGCAACTATCCCTTTTCTAGGGCCGTCTGGCGGGCCACTCCAGATACATCGCTCTCCATGCAGGTTCGATTCGTGGCCCCGCTCTCGACTTTTGATACCCTTGAAGACATGACATCCACAGCCTTGACTCGCTCGAAACACCCATCGAGAAGCTTGGCCGGCTCATGAACCAACTTATCCAACTCCTTCGCGGCAATCGCAATTATCGCTCTATGTGGATGGGCCAGATTGTCAGCGAGATTGGCGACAACTTCAACAACATCGCGGTCTTTGCGCTGGCCATGGCACTTACTCACTCCGGCATGGTTGTTACCGGAGTTCTACTGGCCCGTGCCATACCGGCCATCACCATTGGCCCGGTCGCCGGTGTGCTTCTGGACCGCTTCGACCGCAAGCGCATCATGATTGCCAGCGATCTGATCCGGGCTCTGGTGGCGCTTGGATTTATTCTCGCTGTAACTACGCACCGAATCTGGGTGCTCTATGCCTTCAGCGCACTGCTGATGGCCGCTTCGCCTTTTTTCAATGCGGGCCGTTCCTCGATCTTGCCTACCATTGCAAGCGCCGAAGAAATTCACACCGCTAATTCGCTTACTCAGACCACACAGTGGATGACTCTTACCGTAGGCACCTTTCTCGGCGCGACCGTCATTGCCATCGGCTACAAATGGGCTTTTGTCTTTAACGCTTTTTCGTTCGTATTCTCTGCCTGGTGCATCTGGCACCTGCGCGCGCCGGACGCGATGGGCTTCCGTGCCAAACGTAAAGTTCTGGCTGAGGAAGAAGAGGGCATCCGTCCCTGGCACGAATATCGCGAAGGACTGCGCTACATGCGTTCGGTGCCGCTGGTCTTTGCCATCGCGCTGTTGTCGGTTGGTTGGGCCACCGGCGGCGGTGCCGCGCAGATTCTATTCACGCTTTTTGGCGAACAGGTTTTCAATCGTGGGGCGTCGGGCATCGGCATCATCTGGGGCTGCGCCGGTGTCGGCCTGTTGCTGGGCGGCCTGTTCGCGAATTGGCTCGGCAGGCGAATTACTTTCAAGGGATACAAGCTCACCATATTTATCGACTTTGTGGTGCACGGTGGAGCATATGTGCTGTTCAGCCGCGCCCAGCGGTTTGACGTCGCATTGCTTTTCATCTTCATCTCTCGCGCCGCTATCTCGATCAATTCGGTGCTCAATTACTCCTATCTATTGCGTACGGTTGCCAACCGCTATCGCGGTCGCGTCTTTGCCACCATCGATACTTTTACATGGACCATGATGATGGTTTCGATGATGGGTGCGGGCCTTGCATCCATGCATTACAGCCCCCGTGTCATCGGCGTGGTCGCAGGGTTGCTAAGCTCCACGACGGCCATCTTCTGGGGATGGGCGAATTGGACCGGGCGTCTTCCTCTTCCCCCGGCGGCAGGCACCGAATCCTCGCTGCCAGAGCCTCACACCGAGCGTACCGTCTGACTCTGCATACCCCTCCTGCGTGATATCAAAACGGGCGCTCTCGAAGGACTCCTAGCCAGACAACTTGTCCTCAGTTCGTGATTAAAGCGGATGGGCTGAGAGTCTACGCTGCATGGGACGTCCTATAAGCTGCGGCTTTTCGCAGATCCTCGATGAGGCTGGCCGTTTGACGTTCCCGGTCTTCGATCTTTAATGCACGCAAAATAGAGGCGGGATGAGCCGTAGCCACGATAGGAGGCAGACCTTCTGCCTCTTGGAGTGTGCCGTGGCTTTTTGTCACCTTGAACCCGGTGCCCAAGAGACCTTGAGCAGCTACGGCGCCCAGGCAAACGATCAGCCTGGGGCAAACGGCATCGATCTCTGCTTCGAGCCATGGCCTGCACGCCAGAACCTCGCTTGCTGCCGGCTTTTTATGGATGCGCAACTTACCGCGCGGTTCCCACTTGAAATGCTTCACTGCGTTCGTAACATACACCTCTTTTCGGTCAATCCCGCCAGCTTTTAAGCAGCGATCAAGCAGCTTTCCGGCGGGTCCAACAAAAGGCCGCCCTTCCTTGTCCTCGCGGTCTCCGGGCTGCTCGCCAATCATCATGATTTGTGCCTTTGCGCCGTTGCGATTGGCGGGAGAAGCCTGCATCTCGCCAAACACGGCCTGGGTCGCATTGCGATAAAGAGTGCACCCCCGGCACCGCTGAACGGCGTCTTGCAAAATCGCCAACGAATGCGCATCCGGCACGAATGCCGCTGCGCCTGGAATTCCATCCGTAGCGATCCTTGGGCACATCTGTTACCGAACCTTTCCGCCCTTGCCTAGATGCTGCGTGCGTAGCGTATTCGCTGCTGCCAGAGCCTGCTTTAACTTGCTCTTCCGGGTCGCGTCTATTTGCTTCAAGACTGCTCCGTCGAGTTCAGGCGAAAGTATCTTCTGTGCGACCTTTGCCAGCTTTTCCCAGTCATGCCAATCGCCGACTTGGTCCTTTACCTCGCCGAGTGCCTGCATCCATTCCGCATCCGGATGTTGCGAAAGTTGCAGCATATAGAGCAGCTCTTTAACCTTGATGCGGAACGAATGCATGTTCGTTGCATTCAACCTGGGCCAGCGGATAAGTTCGTCAACGAGAGTGCCCGGTGCCGATGTCAGGTCGAGTTTCCCCGTGCCCTCTCCACCGATCCTGTGTTCGATCTGTTTTGCATATTGCTTTAAATTGCGGCGTGCGTTCTTGCGTTGTTGCGCGATGGTGCCGAGCAGGTCGCTCGCGCTCTCCGTGCGCATCTTGCCCAGATGTTCCACCAGCCGCACCACCGCGTCGCTTCCGTTGTCCCGCGAAAGCTTGGTGAGCACGTTGCCGATCAGCATATCCATGTCGCGAACCTCGCCGGCGGCCTTGCGTATGGGGGTAACCGATTTCAGCAGTCGCTTCGCTTTCTTAGCAGGCACAATCTTCAGTGTGACGACAATCGCTTCCAGACGCCGTGTCTGTGTCCGTAGCGTGTGCACATCCTCTGGGCGGGGATCGTCCGACAGCCTCTTGAAGGCCTTGCGCAATTTGCGGATAGGTCTCTTCACTTTTTCGAGTTCCATGGCTGCTCTCCTTGCGCCACTTCCTGTTAGAAGGCCTCGTCGCCTGCGCGGTCGGCGATTCGAGTCACGTCCGGATTTGCAGACGAGGGATTGTCGTGCAACTGTGAAGGCCCAAAGAATACGCCTTTTTCTATTTCGCCGGAATCTGAAGAGCGCGGGCCACTACGTGAGCGCGACACCGTCGAATGGAATTCGTCAGCTATTCTGGACGAACAAGAGTACCTCCGACTCGAGCATTCATAGAAAGCGAACGCAGAAAAGGGGACAGAGATGAACGGACGCCACGGCATCCTGCGCACGATGATAGGGGCTTGCATTCTGGCCTGTTTCTTCTCGCTGCCCATCGCTCGCACCGTTGCGCAAGCTGCCCCTGCCAGCGAGCAGACCGTCCCTGCTCTGTTGGTGAGCGATATTCATTTCGAGCCCTTTTGGGATCCGGCCAAAGTATCTCAATTGGTAGCTGCGCCCATCCGCCAGTGGGACGCGATCTTTGCGGCTTCACCTTCTCCGGATCGGGAACAGCGATTCACATCATTGCAACAGAGCTGCCATGCGCGTGGAGTGGATAGCTCCTATGCGCTGTTCGCGTCCAGCCTCCGTGCCATGCAAATTCATGCCGCCGGAGCAAAGTTCGTTACCGTAAGCGGCGACCTGCTTTCCCACAATTTTTCGTGCAAATACTCAACCCTGTTTCCGCAGCCCGCTCCGAGCGCCTATAGAGCTTTCGTCGAGAAGACGCTGGACTATGTGCTCGGCGAATTGCGCGGGGTCTTTCCTGGTGTGCCGGTTTTCGCAGCCCTGGGCAACAACGATTCCGATTGCGACGATTACCGGCTCGATCCGCACAGCAGCTTTCTTGCAGATATTGCCAAGCGGGTGGTGGCAGGCTATTCCTCATCGGCCTCCAAGGCGGCTCTCGAAACCTTTACGGCTGGCGGCTACTACAGCGCCGCGCTGCCCGCTCCACTGCGCCATGCCCGTCTGCTTGTGCTGGACGATATCTTTATGTCCAATCATTATCAAACCTGCGGCGGCAAGTCCGACTCAACCGCCGCGCGCCTGCAAATTTCCTGGCTGAGGCAGCAACTGGCTCTTGCCCGTCGCAATGGGGAAAAAGTCTGGGTGATGGGCCACATTCCTCTCGGCATCGATCCCTACTCGACCCTCTCGAAAATGAAGAGCGTGTGCGATGGCAAGTCGGCCGAAACGTTTCTCTCTTCCGATGAACTGGCAATTACTCTGACCGAGTTCGGCGATGTCATTCAACTTGCCATTTTCGCGCACACGCACATGGACGAACTGCGCCTGCTGAAGCCGCCGCCCGATGCATCGCATCCGGCGACCCGGCCGGGTGTCGCCATCAAAATGGTTCCATCCATCTCGCCCATCAACGGCAATAGCCCGTCCTTTACCGTGGCTCGCATCGACCCTTCTTCCGCCGTCATGAGCGACTATGAGGTCATTTCCGTTTCGAACCAGAGCGGCGCCGACATTGCGTGGACTGAAGAATACGATTTTGCCGATACATACCATCAACCCGCCTTCTCTGCGTCTTCGCTTGAGAAGCTGATCGCCGGCTTTCGGGCCGACCCTCTCGCAGAGGCGCCGGCAAGCCAGTCCTACCTTCGTTACTACTTCGTCCGCGATCGCTCGGTGGAGCTTCGACTTTTCTGGTCACAGTATGTCTGTGCCCTATCGAGCCAGCCTGTGAACTGAGTGAACCTCACCCCATTCCTTTTCCGAACCTCGTAGGGCGCTTGCGACCCGACGCGGCCAAAAAAATTAATTCCATTGCCCAACCCCCACCGGCTTCTGATATAAGTGGCTATAGAAGTCCATCAGGACAGAGCCGTTCTTCCCCTACGTTCATTACTGCGGCGATGAATCATCGCGATTTTCGTTTAGCAAGGATGAACCTCTTTCAAACGGACGTGCATCCAACAAATGTTAGTTCGGCTTCCCCTACGCACGCAGCTCCGAACCCACACATAACCCATTGGATAAAAGAAAAATTGAAATCGCGTGTCCACATTTGGCAACTTGTGTCAGCGGCGGTGACCGCAGCCTCCGTTCCTGCGTGGGCCGCGGCTGATCCATCCACCTCGGTTTTTTCTACGGCTTCCACGCCGGCACGCGAGGTGCACGAGCTATCCCTCTTCGTGCTGACAGTGACCGGTGCCATCTTTGTTGCCGTAAGCGGCCTGCTTCTCTATGCACTGGTGCGCTACCGGTCGCGCTCGACCGACACAGCGGAGCCGCCGCAGGTTTTTGGCAGCGTGCAGATCGAGTTGGCCTGGACCATCATCCCCATCCTGATTATCGTGGTGCTCTTTCTTGGGACGGCCCGCGTTCTCTTCTCGATTCAGGATGCGCCCAAGCCTCCTTCCGCTGTTGATGTCACCGTGGTCGGCCATCAGTTCTGGTGGGAATTTCGCTATCCGAAATACAACATCGTCACTGCCAATGAGCTGCATGTTCCACTGAGCACAAAGGCAGCACCCCGGCCGACCTTCATGAAGTTGACCTCGGCCGATGTGATTCATAGCTTCTGGGTTCCGCAGCTCGCAGGCAAAACCGATCTGCTTCCCAATCGTGTAAATGAAATGTGGATCGATCCGGAGAAGCTCGGCCTCTATGTGGGCCAATGCGCTCAGTTCTGCGGCGTGCAGCACGCTAAAATGCTGCTGCGCGTGTATGTCGATACGCCCGAACAGTTCGACCGGTGGGTGGCCGGGCAGCAGAAGGTTCAGGCGGAGTTCGGCAGTCCGGCCCTAGCCGCGCTGCCGGCAGCCGTGAATCAGCAAAGCGCCCGCAGCGCCGTGCCGAACTTGCCTCCGTCTATGCAGACACAGGCCGGCTCTTCGCTGCCGCCTCTTTCCGATGCGATCACGGCGCACAGCGGACAGCTCGTCTTTGAGCAGCAGGCATGCATCAACTGTCACGCGGTGGCGGGCACAGTGGCCAATGGGCGCTATGGTCCAGATCTCACCCACCTGATGAGCCGTGCCACTCTCGCGGCAGGCGCTACGACCAACACGCCCGACAATTTGAAGGCGTGGATCAATGACCCCAATGGAATCAAGCCAGGATCGCTCATGCCTGCCATGCATCTGACAGACCGGCAGAATGCGCAGATCACCGCTTATTTGCTTACGCTGAAGTAACAAAGAGCCGGAGTAGCCGATGGACACACCTATCATCTCAGTCCCCGGAGGTATCGAAGGGGCGCTGGACCGAACCCGCCCGCAGGGTAAGAAAGGCACTTACCTTGAGGCGATCCACAGCTGGATCGTCACGGTCGATCACAAGAAGATCGGCATCCTCTATATTTGCTTTGGCCTTATTTTTCTTCTTGTCGCCGGTGTTGAAGCGCTGGAAATCCGTATTCAGCTTTTGGTGCCGCATAGCACGTTTCTCACTCCGGCCTCTTATAACCGGATCTTCACCATGCACGGCACCACCATGGTCTTCCTGGTCGGAATGCCGATTTTGTTCGGCTTCGGCAATTACCTGATCCCTCTGATGATTGGCGCGCGCGATATGGCCTTTCCGCGCCTCAATGCGTTTAGCTTTTGGATCAGCGCTTTCGCCGGGCTTCTGCTTTATTACAGCTTTATCGGCGGCCTCGGTCTCGCCGGCACCGGCACCGCGCCCGATGTGGGCTGGTTTGCCTACGCTCCCTTGACCGAGCGCGCTTTCTCGCCGGGCCACACGATCGACTACTGGGCCGTCGCGCTGATCGCCAATGGCATCGGCAGCATCGGCACCTCGATCAATATCCTCGCGACGATCTTCTGTATGCGCTGCAAGGGCATGACACTTTTGCGTATGCCTCTGTTGCCCTGGCTTTATGCTACTGTGGCTTTTCTCGTGCTGGTTGCGGTCAGTCCTCTCACGGCTGCCCAGGCCATGCTGATGATCGACCGCTATCTCGGCGGCCACTTCTTCGATACCCAGGCGGGCGGTTCGGCGATCCTCTGGGCTCACTTCTTCTGGATCTTCGGACATCCCGAAGTCTATATTCTGGTACTGCCCGCATTCGCCTTTGCCAATGAGATTATCCCTGTCTTCTCGCGCAAGGCGATCTTTGGATATCCGGCCATGGTGGCTGCCTCGGTAGGCATCGGTTTCATCAGCCTCGGCGTCTGGGCGCACCATATGTTCACCATCGGCATGACCTCGGTGGGCAACGCCTTTTTCACGCTCTCTACCATGATCGTCTCGATCCCGACAGGCATTAAGACGTTCAACTGGCTGGCAACGATCTGGGGTGGAAAACTCAGGTTCCAGACGCCCATGCTGTTCTCCGTGGCCTTCCTCTTTCAGTGGTTGATTGCGGGCCTCACGGGCATCATGCTTTCCGTTTCGGCATGGAACTGGCAGCTTCATAACTCCTACTTCGTGGTGGCCCATTTCCACTATGTGCTGGTCGGCGCTATCGTCTTCATGATCTTCGCCGCCATCTATTATTGGTATCCCAAGATGACCGGCCGCATGTTGGATGAGCGTCTCGGCAAATGGCATTTTTGGCTCATGGTAATCGGCTTCCATCTCACCTTCGACCTCATGCACATTCCCGGCCTCATGGGTATGCCCCGGCAGATCTACACCTACGAGCCCGACCGCGGCTGGACGCTGCTCAACCAGCTTATCTCGGTCGGTGGATTCATTCAGGCCGTCGCGGTCTTGATCTTCGTCTATAATCTGGTGCACTCTTACTTCCGCGGTGCCGTCGCCGGACCCGATCCCTGGGATGCCTGGACGCTGGAGTGGTCTACGCAATCGCCGCCGCCCGCGTATAACTTTGCCGTCGATCCTGTCGTCGCGAGCCGTCGCCCCTTGTGGGATCTGAAACATCCCGACGATACCGATTCCGCATTCGAGTAAGTCACCGAGGAAGATATGAGTATTGTCCCTTTAGAACACGTGGCGGGAGAGGCAGAGTGGCGCATGCCCTCGCGGGGCGTCGTCGGCATGGCCAGCCTTATCACGGCCGAGGCGACGATCTTCACGATCTTTGTCGTTGCCTATCTCTACTACATTGGCCGCGACGTCAGCGGTCCCACACCGAAGCAGGTGCTGGAGCTGCCGATCTTCAATACCGTCTGCCTGCTCTCCAGCAGTTTCTTTATCTGGCTTGCTGAGCACGCCATCGAGCGCGGCAAAATGAAAGCCTTCACTCTTTGGTGGAGCATTACCTTTCTGCTGGGCGCTATCTTCCTTTGGGGCACCGGCGCCGAGTGGTACCAGCTCATCGTGCACGATCACCTGACCGTCAGCACGAATCTTTTCGGAACGACTTTTTACTCGCTCGTGGGCCTGCATGCTTCGCACGTCATCATCGGTCTGCTTATGATGCTGGTCGTGCTCATCTTTTCACTTACGAAGCATCTCCGTCCCCAACATGCCGAGCGCGTGAAGGTTCTTGCGTTGTACTGGCATTTTGTCGACGCCGTCTGGGTCGTTGTTTTCACCGTGGTCTATGTGGTGGGCCGATGACAGAAGCTCGCCATCCTATCGCTACCAATCCTCCCAGCGGCGAGGCGCATACCCACGCCGTTCATCTGCCCGCGCCCACTGCTTGGCCATTCCTGATGGCGCTGGGCGTGACCCTGCTCTTCGCGGCACTGGTCACCAGCATTGCCGTCGGCGCGCTGGGACTTCTGCTGACCGTCGTTTCCATCGTGGGCTGGTTCCGCAACGTGTTGCCTCACGAACTGCATGACGATATCGAGGTTGCGGATGAAACGGTCGTCGTCGTGCCCTCCAGCGAAAAGGTCGCGCGCATTCAGGTGGACGAGACCCATCGGGCGCAGTTGCCGCTGCAGACGTTTCCTATCTCCAGCGGCATCAAGGGCGGCATTGCCGGCGGCATCGCCATGGTGATTCCGGCGGAAATTTATGGCATCCTCAAGTTTCACAGCATCTGGTATGTGGTGAACCTGCTGGGCGGCGCCGGCGTCGGTGGTTGGATCAATCCCACCATGGAGGAGATGACGCACTTCCGCTTGTCTGCCTTCTTGACTGCCAACATCATTCAAGGTGCGACTACGCTGCTTGTCGGCCTGCTCTATGGAGCGATGCTGCCCATCTGGCCCAAGCGCCCAATACTGCTCGGTGGTATCGTTGCGCCGGTGATCTGGACAGGCTTTCTGCATAGCCTTCTCGGCATCGTGAACCCCTTCTTCGCGGAGCGTATCGATTGGTGGTCGTTCGGCGCGTCACAGCTTCTCTTCGGATTGGTTGCCGGCTACACTGTCACCAGGCTCGGCCACCTCAAGCGGCTGGCGCAAGTGCCCCTTTCTATCCGTTTAGGCGTCGAGAGTCCGGGACTCCATGTAGAGCAGGGGAAAGAGCCGAAGCAATGAGGCCAAATCACATTGTCGTAACTTTTCTTGGGATGGCCCTGCCGCTGCTTGCCGGTTGTGATCTGCCTGGCCGTCCGAAACCAGGGCCAGAGGTTCCCCGTCCTGAAGCCGTCACCTCATTTGACACGCTGTACAACGAGAACTGTGCAGGCTGCCACGGGGCCAGCGGGCAAAATGGATCGGCGACCAATCTCGCCAATCCCAAATATCAGGCGCTGGTCGACGATGCCTCTCTTCGCGATGTCATCGCGCACGGTGAGAAGGGGACATTGATGCCCGCCTTCGACATCCGCAGCGGTGGCAGTTTGACCGGTGCGCAGATTGAGGTGCTGATCAGTGGCATGCGTGCTCATTGGGGCAAGGGCAATGTTCTTGCCGGGCAGAATCCTCCGCCGTATAAAGCCACGCACCCTGGCGATGTAAGCAAAGGCCAGGCCGTCTACACCGCAGCCTGTGCGCGCTGCCACGGTGTGACCGCGCAGCATCCCGGGCCGGCAGGCTCCATCCTCGATGGCTCCTTCCTCGCCCTGATCAATGAGCAGACGGTTCGCACGACCATTCTCGCGGGCCGGCCGGATATCGGCGAGCCTGACTGGCAGGGCCATATCCCCGGTCGTCCTATGACCGACGATGAAGTGACCGATGTAAGCGCATGGCTGATTGCACAAAAGCCCGCAATCCCCGGCCAGCCTTACCCCAACGCAAAGCCGATGTCGGAACATCCGGCAGAAGCACGGCCAGCCGCCGTGAAGAGACCCACCGGTGACTGACGAACATTTGCAGCAGAGCGCAGGAGAATCCATGGACGAGAAACTGCCGCCGCCAAGTCCTGAAGAACAGGAACAGCGTCTTGAAACAGAGCGCGTCACGCGCCGATCTTTTTTGATGAACGTGGGCATTGCCTTGAATGCCGCCGTGGCCATCGCCATCGCGACCCCCGTGGTCGGTTATCTGCTTGGGCCGGTTCTTCGCCGCAAAGATTATCTCCAGTGGATTTCACTTGGAGAGACGGCGGAGTTTACTCCGGGTGAAACCAGGCTGGTCACCTTCCGCGATCCTTTCGCGAACTCATGGGACGGCGACACCGCGAATATCCCGGCCTATGTTCGGTGCTCCGAGCCCGGCAAGTTCACGGTGTTTGCGATCAACTGTGCCCATCTTGGCTGCCCGGTGCGCTGGTTCTCCGAGTCGCAATTGTTCATGTGTCCCTGCCATGGCGGTGTCTACTATGCTGACGGCAGCCGTGCCTCCGGACCGCCGGAACGTGGCCTCTTCACTTATGAACTCAAGGTGGAGGGCGGCAAGCTCATGATCAACGCCGGGCAGATGCCCACATTGCAGAATCGCGCAAGCGCGGCGCCTTGCCCAGGCTCCACTCCGGCGCCCAACGAATCCGCGCTCGTTAAAAGGATCGAACCATGCCCTGGTACAAAAGCGTCTACGATTGGCTAGAACGGCGCATACAATTCGAAGGACCTGTTAAGGAAGCCGTGCTGCATCCGGTGCCCAAAAGCACCGCGAGTTGGTGGTATGTCTTCGGCAGCGCCAGCCTTGTGCTGCTCATCCTGCAGGTCGTTACCGGCATCCTGCTCGGCCTTGTCTACATGCCGTCCGCGGCCCATGCCTGGATCTCGCTCGATGTGCTGAATCACGACCTGCCGCTGGGCTGGTTCCTTCGCGCCATGCACGGTTGGGGCTCGAACTTCATGGTAGCCGTCGTCCTGATCCACATGGCTCAGGTCTTTCTCTTCGGCGCCTATAAGTTTCCCCGCGAACTGACCTGGATCGTCGGCATCTTCATGTTGCTCATGACCCTGGGCATGGCCTTCACCGGCCAGGTGCTGCGCTTCGATCAGGACGCGTATTGGGGCTTGGGCATTGGCGCTTCCATCATGGGCCGCGTTCCCGTCATCGGTGGGCAACTGGTCCATTTCATGCTCGGCGGTCCCATCATCAATGGGTCCACGCTCACCCGCTTCTTTACGCTCCACGTCTTCGTGATTCCCGGAACGCTGCTGGCTTTGACCGGCCTTCATGTCTGGATGGTCTTGAAGCTCGGCATCAATGAGTGGCCCATGCCCGGCCGCATCGTTCGCCGCGAAACTTACGTGCAGGAGTACAACGAGCTCGCCCATAAAGATGGCATCCCGTTCGTGCCCGGCGCTGTGTGGAAGGATCTTTTCTTCTCCGCCGCCATTCTGCTTGCCGTCGCTGTCTGTGCCGCTGTCTTCGGTCCCTTCGGCCCCAAGGGCGTGCCCGATCCTACGATCATCAGCACGGTTCCCAAGCCCGACTTCTTCTTTCTATGGATCTATACGGTTCTCTCCTTCCTTCCGCCGGAACTTGAGACCCCGTTCCTCCTCATCGTTCCGCCCATCGCCATCGCGGCTCTCATCGGTTTGCCCTTCGTCGCTGGCATCGGCGAAAAGAGTTGGTGGCGCCGGCCTGTTGCCGTCTTCTCGGTGATGTTCCTCGCCATCTGCTGGGCCGTCTTCACGCAGTTGGGCACTTACACGCCGTGGAGCCCGCAGATGAATGCGTGGAGCGGTGCAGTGATCCCTGCCAAATTTCTCGAAAACCGTACTCCGCTTGAGCGGCAAGGCGCCAACGTCTTCCAGGAAAAGCAATGCCGTAACTGCCATGCGGTTGGCGGTCTCGGCGGCCAGCGCGGACCCGCTCTCGATGAAGTGGCGACGCGCCTCACAGAAGACCAGATGATTCGTCAGGTTCTGCTTGGCGGCGGCAACATGCCGGCTTACGGCAGCGCCCTGTCTCCTGCGGAAACCAGCGCCCTGGTCCGCTATCTTGAAACACTGCATCCCCACTACCAGCCCGCCGCCGCAGATGCTTCGCGGCAAGTGGTAGGCCAGGGCGGTGGTGTGCCCGCAGACTCCACAGTGCAACAGGGAGGCGGTCAGACAGCGGTACACTAAGTCCGCTGGGGTTCGATGCTTCTCTCTTACGCCATTCTCGATGTTGAATTGACGGCAGCCTCCACGCAGGACGACGTCCTGCGTGCATGGTCTCTTCCTCTCGTGCTTTTCATTGCCGTGTCGGTGACTGCGCTGCTCTATCTTCGCGGATGGTTCCTCGCTCGCCGCACCCGGCCCAATGAACTTCCGACCTGGCGTGCGTGGTGTTTCATGGCGGGCCTTGGCTCTCTTTGGATAGCCCTTGCCTCACCTATCGATGCGCTCGATGATTTTCTGCTCACAGCGCACATGATCCAGCACTTCATCCTGATGTCCATTGCGCCGCCGCTCATCGTTCTCGGCGCGCCTACGGTCCCCATGCTCCGCGGGGTGCCGCGAAGCTTGATTCGCGTGCCTCTGCATCCTCTATTTCGCTCCGGTTGGTTTCATCACGTCGGCAGGTTCGTTACTCACCCGGCTGTTACCTGGCTTGCCATGAATATTTCTTATCTTGGATGGCATGTGCCTGCCGCCTTCGAGCTAACCTTCAGCTCCGAGCGCATTCATAACTTCGAACACCTCTGTTTTTTTCTGACTTCTGTTGCCTTCTGGTGGATGATCCTTGCTCCCTGGCCGAGCCGCCCCCAATGGCCTCGTTGGACTGTGATCCCGCTCCTGCTCAGTTCCGACATGCTCAACACCGTCCTCTCCGCCACGCTTGTTTTCTCCGGCCGCGTACTCTATCCCTCCTATGCACAGGCTGATCGCATCGCCGTCCTTACTCTCACGCCCCTTCAAGATCAGATTGCAGCGGGCGCTGAAATGTGGGTCCTCAACTCTTCCGTGTTCCTCATCCCCGCCATCGCTCTCACCATCAGAATGCTCTCTCCTCGTACCTTCCACCCCGCCCCCGTTCATTAAAGCGTTTTCGATTCTGCTCTTCACAGAATGCAGGATGCCAAGTGGCAATTTCCTCAAGGAATTGCCACCTTGCACGATGCCAGAGATGTTAATAAGTGAATCGAAAACGCTCTAGTCGACTAATCCTTCGACTACAGTTTTGTGGGCTCGCTGCCGATCTTTAATTCAGGGTTCCTTGCCAGGAAAATCACTGAGGCAGTCGATCGTCTGACTTGTCTCTCAATGTATGAGAACGTGCCTTATTCGTGCCCGCCTCTCTGCTGACACGACAGTTTGGCGCTCTTAGACAACCTCACTTACTTAGTCCGCATCTATACACAGGCTCCAGGTGCACGATAGGGGATCGTGCGGGGAACCTTTGGAGCTTTCCTCAATCTGAGTCATCCATCTTGATCCTTGCAGCAGGAGTTCGCGACTATGGAGACCTCCGTTCAGCCCGTCCTCGGGCCAGAGCCAGAGAACGATCTTCAGTCGGGTGGCGTCGGCCATCCGGAGCCAGAGTATCTCGCCGTCATTCTTCAAAGCCTGCAAAGAATGAAGGACGGCGACTTCAGTGTGCGCCTTCCTGTCTCCTGGGTTGGCCTCTGCGGAAAGATTGCCGATAACTTCAACGAGATCGTCATGGCCAATGAGCAGATGGCCTTCGAACTGAGGCGCGTCGGCCAAACAGTTGGCAAAGAGGGCAAGACCCGCGAGCGTATCCGCGTGCAGCAGCGCCGCGGCGCGTGGGACGACATGGAAGTCTCCGTGAACACGCTGGTTGAAGATCTGCTGCGCCCCACCACCGAAGTGACCCGCGCCATCGCGGCCGTGGCCCAGGGGAATCTCACGCAGACCGTTCGTCTCGATGTGGATGGCCGTCCTCTTGAAGGCGAATTCCTCCGGTCCGCCAACATCGTCAATACCATGATTCAACAACTCGGCATCTTTACCGCCGAAGTTACGCGCGTCGCGCGCGAAGTGGGTACCGATGGCAAGCTGGGTGGCCAGGCCGTCGTCCCCGGAGTCGCTGGAACCTGGAAGGATCTAACCGACTCGGTGAACTCCATGGCCAGCAATCTAACGGGTCAGGTTCGTAACATCGCCGAAGTTGCAACCGCTGTTGCCAGCGGCGATTTATCGCGGAAGATCACTGTGGATGTGCGCGGCGAAATCCTGCAGTTGAAGGAAGCGATCAACACCATGGTCGATCAGTTGCGCTCCTTCGCCTCCGAGGTTACGCGCGTAGCCCGCGAAGTGGGCACCGATGGCAAACTGGGCGGCCAAGCTGTTGTGCCTGGAGTCGCCGGAACCTGGAAAGATCTAACCGACTCGGTGAATGCCATGGCGGGCAATCTTACCGCCCAGGTTAGAAATATCGCAGAGGTAACGACCGCAGTCGCTCGCGGCGACTTATCGCGCAAAATTACAGTCGATGTCAAAGGGGAGATCCTTGAGCTTAAAGACACGATCAACACCATGGTCGATCAGCTCAATGCCTTCGCCGGCGAAGTAACCCGCGTGGCCCGCGAAGTGGGCACTGAAGGCAAGCTCGGCGGGCAGGCAAATGTTCCCGGTGTTGCAGGCACCTGGAAGGACCTCACCGACAACGTGAACTTCATGGCTGGCAACTTAACGGGCCAGGTCCGTAACATCGCTGAAGTGGCTACGGCGATCGCCAACGG
>JAATGG010000210.1 GCA_015654835.1 Terriglobales bacterium | reverse complement strand
TCGGCGGCGACGTCAATACGCCGTTCACCAGCATTCCCTTTGCCGGCCAGACCGCGGGCGTACTCTCCGAGTTCAACGCCAGCGGCAGGCAGTCCCGGGTTTCTCTGCTCGCAGAGGGCAAGTTATCCAAGTCCACGGTGCGCGGCTACTATGAGGCCGATTTCCTCTCTGCCGGCACCACCTCCAACGACAACCAGTCGAACAGCTATACGCTGCGCCAACGGCAGGTCTGGGCGCAGGCCGCGCTCAACAGCGGCTGGACGATAACCGGCGGACAGATGTGGTCGCTCGCCACCGAATACAAGCATGGCCTCGATAACCTCGCCGAGGCAATTCCCCTGACCATCGATGCGCAATACAACGTAGGTTTCACCTGGGAGCGGCAATACGGCTTTCGCGTGACGAAGAAGATTGGTTCCAGACTGTGGGTTGGTGGCGCGGCAGAAGAAGCGCAGACCCTCAACCTCGGAGGGCACAACCTGCCCACTGTCGTTTACCAGCAGGCGGGCAATGGAGGCGGTCTCTACAATCCGACAGCAAACTACAGCTTTAACTACGCTCCCGATCTGGTTGCCAAAATTGCCTATGAGCCAGGCTTCGGGCACTACGAAATCTTCGGCGTCGGCCGCTTCTTCCGCGACCGTGTATTCCCGAACGCGCAATTGCCAAGCGGTGCTTCGGCCCTCGGCGCCTTCACTTCAAAGGCCGCGGGCGGCGGTGTGGGCGCCAACGCGCGCGTTCCCCTCTTTGCAAAGAGAGTGGATCTGGGCGCACACATCCTGGTCGGCGACGGGATTGGCCGCTACAGCTCGGCGACGCTGCCGGATGCGACAGCGCACCCCGACGGTTCACTTGAACTCCTCCCCGGCGGATCTGCATTGGGCAGCCTCGAATGGCACTCGACGCCTCGCCTTGACCTCTATGCGTATTACGGTGGCGAGTACGTCAAACGCGCTTTCTATCCCAACGGCCTTTTTATAACAACCCCCGGCCCCACCAATGGTCAGCCGATCCTGGTTGGATATGGCGCCCCAAATAATGTCGTGAGCGGATGCTACACCGAAGTTCTTCCGGTCAGCTCGCCGAATGGCGGAGGCTCGGTTCCGGGCAGTCCGGCAAACTGCGCAGCCGACAATCGCAACATTCAGGAAGGAACCGTCGGCTACTGGTTCCGCTTCTACAAAGGCTCTCGCGGGACCTTCCAGCAGGGAATTCAGTACTCCTATGCGGAGCGGCGCACCTGGCAGGGAATCGGCGATCCGTTGACCGGCCTCGGAGGCTCTCCGAAGGCTCTCGACAATATGTGGTTCACGTCGTTCCGCTACTACCTGCCCCAATAAGACGCATCATGCTGGCGTTTCAGAAGAGAGATACGGGAGTAAAACGAATGCTTCGACTTTTCGCTCGACTGCTGATCACGGCGCTGGGGTTAATTGCGCTTGGGGGCACGGTGGGCTTTGCACAGAGCGGCCAGATCTCAGGGCGTATTACCGACCAGCAGGGAGCGGCCATTCCGGATGCTGCGGTTCAGATCGTCAACCAGGACAGAAATTTCAAGCGGGACACTACAACCAATAGCCAGGGATCTTACTCCGCATCCTATCTGCCGGCCGGCAAGTATGAAGTGAACGTCAAGAAGGACGGCTTCAGCAGCGGCGACAGGGTCGTTCAAGTCACAGTCGGCCAGGCGCTCGTTCTCGATATTCAGATGACGGTCGCTTCGGCGAACACTGAGGTCACCGTCGAGGCCGAGACGTCCAATCAGATTGAGCTGAGCACGGCCTCTCTTGCCACCACGGTATCGAATGAGGAAGTTGCTGCCTATGGTCTGAATGGCCGTAACTTCTCGCAGTTGATCACCATGGCGCCGGGCGTGAGTAACCAGACCAACCAGGACGAGGCCAAGGTAGGCGTTGCCGGAAGCGCCAAGTTCAGCGTCAACGGCGGTCGCGTCGAATACAACACCTTCGAAGTGGATGGCAGCGATGTGCTGAACACCAGCATCAACGCCAGTCGTGGCCAGGGCGAGCCGTTGATGGTGTATCCAAGCATCGACGCTATTCAGGAGATGAAGGTTCTCACCGGAGACTACAGCGCCCTTTACGGAAAGAGCGCCTCAGGCAGTGTCCTCGTGACCACAAAGTCGGGCGGACCTCAGTTCCACGGAAACGTCTACGGCTTCATTCGCAACGAAATGTTCAACGCCCGCAACTACTTTGACCCGCCGGGCAGAACACCGCTTTATCGAAGGCAGGATTACGGTGGAACCATTGGCGGCCCGCTGTACATTCCAGGGAAATATAACACCAGGAAGGACAAGACCTTCTTTCTCTGGTCCGAAGAACTGCGCCTTGAAAAGACACCCGTGGATTATAACCAGGCGGTGCCAACCAACGCCGAGCGAAATGGCGATTTCAGCGATGTCTGCCCGGTCCTGATTCCAGGGAGCGCAACAGATACTCTCGACATCAACCAAAATCCGGACTGTCCGCGCATTCCGAATCCTCAAGCTGTGGCTGGCTCCTCCTATCTACCGGCGCGAAGCGTCAATGCCGGCTACATTAGTAAAGCGATTCTGAATACCGGCCTTATCCCCGCGCCGAATTCGGTCTTCGGATGCGATACGACGAATCCGACTGCCGAGCCGCGCTGCTATATTGCGGCGGTCTCGCCGCCGACCTATTGGCGTGAGGAGCTATTCAGAATCGATCACGTCCTGACGGCCAACGAACAAGTGGATTTTCGCTACATCCACGATGCTTGGGATACGACCACGCTTGCACCGCAGTGGGGCGTCGTGCAGAACAACTTCCCCACCGTCGAGAACCGGCTCTTCGGTCCCGGACTCGATCTGGTCGCCAGTCTTTCTTCGGCCTTACCGCATGGCGTGCTCAATCGCTTCACGGTCAGTTATGCCGTCGAGCACATTAGCTTGACTCCGCTGCCTGGCCCCGGTCTCTCGTCGCTTTCGCGGCCTACGGTTCTCGACAATCCAGCAGAGGCTCTTGGCAATGCTGTGGGCAATACGGCCTGCGGCATTGCGACCGGACCTAAACAACACAATGGAACCTCTCAGTCCGTCACCGAATGCCCGATGGGACGCATCTTCAACAATGGTTACGGAAACAATATGTCCGGGCTTTTGCCCGGCCTTGCCTTCCAGGGTACGAATGGTGTCTATGGAGGCCACGGATTTGCTGCCGATACCGGCTATGCTCCGTGGAACCAGGCTAACCCGACCTACTCCGTTCGCGACGACCTCAGCAAGACCTGGAAGCGGCATACCATTCAGGTTGGCTTCGAAGCGACCTACGCGCAGCAGAACGAGTTGAGCGCGGTGAGCGGCGCTAATTCCGGTGACCTGCAAGGCTTGCTGACCTTCAGCAATCAGCAGTCGAGGTACACATCCGGCAACGCCTTCGCGGACTTTCTTGCCGGGCCG
>JAATGG010000126.1 GCA_015654835.1 Terriglobales bacterium | reverse complement strand
CAAAAGGAACAATCACGCCTCTCTTATCGGCGAGCAGTTCTTTGGCATGCCAATAGGGCGTGGAGATGATTGCCTTGCCCGCGCCAAATGCAATGGCAAGCGTTCCGGAAACGACCTGCGCTTCCTGCAAATAGGGCGTGATATAGATATCTGCCGCGCCAACGTGCTCTACCAATTCTTCCGCACTTACAAATCGATTGTCGAGAATCAAGTGATCGGAAACGCCAAGATCCTTTGCCTGCGCGAGCAATTGTTCGCGATAGCGCTCGCCTTCACGCTTGCGAATATGCGGATGCGTCACGCCCGATACGATGTAAACGACATTCGGATGGCGCGCCAGAATCGCGGGGAGCGCGCCGATGACGTTTTCGATTCCCTTATTCGGAGACAGGAGGCCAAACGTGAGCAGTACGGATTTCCCTTCTGTGTCGAACTTATCTTTAAAATAATTTGGATCCATGAACGGCAGATCCGGTACCCCGTGAGGAATGATATCGATCTTTCCGGCTGGAACCCCATACACGTCGCGCAGTAACTTGGCGGCCAGTTCGCTCATGACAACAAGGCGATCGGAAAGCCGGGCAATCTCTTCGAGCACGGCGCGCTGATTTACATCGGGCTCACGCAAGACCGTGTGGAACGTAGTGACCAGCGGCATCTTGAGCTTTCTCAGCAGCGTAAGGATATGGCTGCCTGAGGTTCCGCCATAAATTCCATATTCATGCTGCAAGCAAACGAGATCGTTGCCATTGAAGTTGAGAAATTCGGCAGCCCGCTCATAGGAGCTTATATCCTCCTGCTCGAGTTCCAACCGTACTTGCTCTGGGTATTGGTAACTTGATTCCGGATCGTTAACCGGTATGGCAAATAGACGCTCACTGCCGTATTCGGTTCCAAGTGCCGTGCACAGATCCGTGGTGAACGTGGCGATGCCACACTGGCGAGGCAGGTAGTTTCCGATAAAGGCTACCCTCGTCGGCAGTGGAAGATTACTGGCCTTCAACGCCACCAGAGATGGGACGACTGCCGGAGACGAGGTCTTACCTTCGGGATGAATTGTTGCGACAAAAGACATGGTGCCTGCTTTCGCGTTATCGTGGCGCTTTTCTAGCCGCCTCTGCTGGTCCGCATCTAGGACGTGCGATGCAGTTAAAACCCACCCGATTCTCCCGAAGGTAGCTCGCTTAAATCCGGCCGATCAGCAAGAGAACCAGTACAATCACAAGAATCAGCCCGAGTCCGCCTGTGGGGTAATAGCCCCAGTTTCTACTATGTGGCCATCTGGGAAGAGCACCGAGCAGCGCTAACACCAAAATCACAATCAGTATTATTCCAAGCATCTTTGTTCCTCTTTCTGCGCGTGCAGCGAAAGTGCAGTCCTAGCAACACGGCCCGTATTTGAGGCTGTGCCTATCCGAAGCGTTAGTCGCCGTACCATCGTCATCCCATGTGGCGAGTCCCGAGGAACTCGCCGCATGGGAGACCGTGCTTCTAGCGAAGGCTGCTTGTAGTCACCTTGGTCGGGACGCCGATGGCATCCCCCGAGACAACCAGTTCCACGCGGCGGTTTTCCTGACGGCCAGAAGCGTTGTCGTTCGAAGCTACAGGAGAAGCGTTGCCGAAGCCCTTCATGGTGACCGATGCCGTTCCGACGCCTTGTTCCACCAGGTAATCGCGGACTGTGCCGGCGCGGTTCTCGGAAAGCTTCTGATTCATGTCGTCGCCGCCCACGTTGTCCGTGTAGCCGCCGACTTCAATGGCAAGTGTCGGGTAGGCAATCAGAATTCCGGCCACCTTGGCCAGTTTCTCTCGCGCACCTGTCTTCAAGGAGAATTTGCCCGTATCAAACAGCACATCGGACATACTGACGATCAGTCCGCGTGCGCTGTCGCGTGTCGCAAGCACCTTATTCAACTGCTCTGACAACTGGGCGCGCATGGCAGCCTTATCGTTCACTGCGTCGTGTTCGCCTTGCTGTGCCTGAGCGGTCGCGAGGCGTGACTGCGCCGCATCGGCCTGCGCCGCCGACACTGCCGTTGCCGAGGCTGCCTGGCTTGCAGCCATGTCAGCTTGTGCCTTCTGCTTTTGGCGGGTCGCATCGTCGGCCTCAGCCTGCGATCTTGCTTGTGCATCGCTCGAAGCCTGGCGTTCGCTTGCGCTGCGCTCCTCGGCAATTTTCTTGACTGCAATTTCACGCGCATCTTCTGCGGTCTGCACCGCTTGACGAGCGGCAGCAATCAATGGCTTTTTGTCAATGTGCTTGCGGGTGGCGTAGTTATCGGCGCTGTTCATCAATTCGACAGCATGCTTGTAGCTTGCGCTCGCATAGGTTTCCGCTCCTTCTGACTGAGCGATGCGCAGCGCATTGCGCGCTTCGTAAAACTCCAACGGCAAGCTGGCACTCAGAACGACCGGATCAAACTTGTAGCCGGTGGGAATGTACCCGCCACGCTCCATAAGCTCATATTTTGCATTGACCGCTTCGGTCGATCCCTTGGTGTCGGCGCGAATTACGTTCTCGAGAACTACGACATTACTTGGCTGGCGCACAGCGTAATAGGGCTCCGCAGTCACGATCAATGCGAATGCCTGAAGATCGGTGGTTGCGGTTAGTTTGCTGCGAGCATCGCTGCCCACCAGCACTTCCCCAAGATTGACTGCACGGCCCTCGGGAGAAATTGCCCACAAGATATAAGTAAGGTATTCCGTACCAAAGCTCGTCGGGTTCTGTAGATTGCCGAATTCGGCCTCGACCTCAAGCGTGCCACGCTTGCTTCGCACCTTGGCTTTTCCGTTGGCGGAAGGCAGCAGCGCTGTACCGGCAAAGTCCACATCGGTGGCGCCGCCGTTGTGGCGATAGTTCACTGCCTGCACGCTGCGGCTGATGACGTTCGCGCGAAATCCGTGCATGACGCCGGTGGGTTCCCCAGACATCGCGGTTCCGGCATTGGTCTGCGCAAATGCGCTCAAGCTAAGGATACTTCCGATTGCTAACAAATACGTGTGTTTCAACATATCTCCAATCGGCAAGGGTCTGCCGGATTGCGTTGACTTTGTGATGATTCGGCGCGTTGCGCCCTTGCTGGTTCCGCTAACTTGATGCTCAATGTCCGATGCGGAACTGAGAGAGATACCCGAAAAGACCGAAAGCCTTCAAGAGCCAAAGAATGACCGCGATGACGACGACGGCATTCAGGATTCCTTTGATCTGGCTCTGCATCGGGACATAGCGATTGACCAGCCATAGCAGGACTCCGACCACGACCAGGGCAAGCACGACATTGATAAGCGGCATACAAGATCCTCATTCATTTTCTACGAGGCTGATTGGAATCCAGATGCCTTCCATGCTCGATGCGGGTGGCTAAGGAGAAGAGGTGTCGGTTGGGATGACTTAGCTCAGGCTCAACGACGGAAGCGAACTGGGAAACTCGCCTCTTGATGATTCTTTCAAACCGGCTCATTTATAGCTGAGCTATTCTGCTCAGGCCAGTTCGCGCTGTCCATTGCCTTTAGGAAGCCGATAGGGAAGATTTTTTCGTCAGATTCTCTATTTCGATGCGACACCATTCGACATCTGCTTATTAGGAGGCGCAGCACTGCCTTGCGGATAGATCAAAATCTGTATGCTGCCCGAACCTGCATCGGCCGCTCCGGCCGCCTGCTTGCCTAACGCCAGAGTCTTAAGCTGACTGTCGTCAAACCCAAAATGTTGCACGAGATAATCGCGGATGATCATTGCCCTGACTTGAGTCAAGACCATGTCTTTCTGGTTATCGCCTTCCAGACCAGAAGAAACGACAATTACCGCATAGCCGAACTGATTTTTCGAGAGGAACTCGCCGCTCTCATTCAAGGATTGTTGATTATGAAGCTTGACTGAATCCTTATTGTCGAAGAGTTGCTTGGGCGCATACGTAAACGCCTTCTCCGGTGAGTCGGATGGCAACTGGGCAATCTCATTTTCCGTTAAATCTGCAGAGTCTTCATAGCCGCGTTTTTTGAAATATCCGCTCAAGAGGAAATTGTGTTTCAAGGCCTCCATGTTTTCCTGAAAGTCCGTTACCCCGATTTGAGCTTGAACCATTGTCGCCTGCAAAGTGTTTGTAGATTGGACCAAATTCACGTAGAGAGCCTTATCGTTGATCAATGCACCCACAGAACCCTGTCCAGAGTCGATCTTGGCGCTTACCGAACTGAGGTGAGCTGTTGCTTCGGATGCGCTCAGAATCGCTTGCTGGCTGGTCGATAGAATTCCATTCGCCTTCACCAGCAGATCTGCCATCTCCAATGGCGGTTTGCTTTGGACCAGATCGCCATCATGAACCTCCGCCTGCCCTGCGGAGCCGAATGAGATCGCCAAAAATTGGCTTCCCAACAGGCCCTCGGTCTCAATCGACGCGATCGAGTCCCGCTTGATGATTTCGTGTGTCGATCGATCCAGGTCCATCAATACGGTAACTTTTTCGCCAGGTCTGTGTGGCAAGGTAATGCTATGCACGGTCCCGCTATGCACGCCACCGACCTGCACATCGGCTCCGGCAGCCAATCCCGCCACGTTGGCGAATTGCGCCTTGAGTTGATAGGTGGGGCGAAATAAATAAGCCTTGCTCCCGATAATGAAGACGCCTGCAGCCAAGACCGCAAGGGTCAAAACGATAAATGCTCCAAGCCGAGCTACTCTTGACATATTTTCTCCCTACGAATGCTTAAGAAAATCCCTGACGAACTGGATATCACACTGTTGAAGGTCTTCAAACGTTCCTTCGACAACGACATTTCCCTGATCCAACAGCGCGAGGCGATTGGAGATGGTTTTCGCACTGAACAGATCGTGTGTGACCACAATCGAAGCCATTCTGTGTTCTCTTTGGAGCTTCAGAATGAGTTCATCGATCTCTCGCGAACTGATGGGATCGAGTCCGGCCGTGGGTTCATCGAGAAGGAGAATTTCAGGATCGAGAGCAAGCGCACGCGCCAACCCCACACGCTTTTGCATCCCGCCGGAAATGTCCGACGGCATCTTATCGAGACTGCCTCCCATGCCCACTTCGGCCAACAAACCTTGGATGCGATCCGTTCGTTCGGACTTGGACATCTCTCGACGATGATGTTCGAGAGGAAATGCCACGTTCTCAGCCACCGTCAACGAGTCATAGAGCGCCGCATGTTGAAAGAGGAACCCCATCTTCGTTCTCACTGCGCCCAGTTGGTCGACAGAGAGTCCAGAGATGTTCTGCCCTTGAATGTGGATCGATCCGGAATCGGGTTGACTCAAGCCGATGATCAACCTCAGCAAGACACTTTTTCCGGTGCCGCTGCGGCCGAGAACCGCCAAGGTTTCTCCCTGGCCCACACTGAGGCTGATCCCATTCAGAACCTTGTGGATTCCGAAAGTCTTATGCACGTTCTTCACAGCAACAGCAGGAGTAGAGTTGTCGCCTTCAGTTCCCGTGGGCGTCGTCGAGATGTCGGTTGTGGTAGCCATTGTGATCTCACGGACCTTTCAATCGCGGGGTTAAGGAAAGACAACCAGGATGAATTTGACCAGCACCACATCTGCCAGGATGAGAAACAGCGATGCCAGCACAACCGAGTTTGTAGCAGCGCGCCCTACTCCCTCGGCTCCCCCCTTGGTGCGCATTCCCTGAAAGCAGGCAACCAAGCCGATGATCAGTCCATATACAACGGTCTTAAACGTAGGTGGAAAGAATGCATTGAACGTAGCACCGTGAAAGCCGCTTTCAATAAATTGATGAAAGGACAACGGTTCCACTAAAGCTTGGGCGAACCATCCTGTCAGCAACGCACATACGTCTGCGGAAATGGTGAGCAACGGAAGCATCGCCATGCAGGCCACGATTCGCGTTGCCGCCAGCAACCGATAAGGATTGATCGCTGAAGCTTCGATGGCGTCAATCTGTTCGGTTACTTTCATTGACGCCAACTCCGCGCCGATGCCCGCGCCCACACGGCCACTTACTACCAGACCGGTGATGATGGGACCCATCACTTCAATCACCGAATAGACAAGTGTGGAAGGAAACAGAGACTTGGCGCCAAAGCGGCTCAGGCTATAACGAGCTTCCAGCGAGATGACGACGCCGATGGCAGCGCCAGCCAGCGCCACCAACGGAAACGACTTCGATCCGATCTCATCGAGTTGCCGCATCAGTTCTCGCCATTCATACGGCGGTGTCACTGCGGCTCGGACGACCTGCCAAAAGAAGATGCCGAGATCGCCAAACCACTCAAAGAAGTTTCCGATGATCTTCGAGATGGAATCCACAATCACTGAAGCGGGCATAGTATTGCGGCCGGAAGGCCGCACCCGGATGCCTGTATCTTCGGTAGCGCCCAGGCCGCTCAATGGTTTGGGCCAGGATCTGGCGAACCGTGCCCGTTATTGAGATGTACACGGGATAGCAATGAATGCGGTCCGCTGTATAAGAATTCCAACGCCACATTGCCACCAACGAATGCCAGCAGGTTGTAATTGCCAAGCCGAAATGCATCTTTCGCGCCGTAGCGATCCGGGTACCAACCATAGACAGCAACAGTCGATCCCACATAAGGCGCTACCAGGGCAGATAAGGAAAGGGCCCGATGGCCGTCCTGTCCGTGGCGCGCAGTGACCGTCGAAAGAACCGCATGACGGAAGCGCGGAACCATACCGCTGCATTCACATCGATAGTAGAGAGTATCTTCTTTCAAAACTTCAGACAGTGCATAGCGTGCCGTGGTTGCAATCGCCGTCCTGCCAAAGTCGGAACCAAACCGCTTCGCATACCCCTCTACGCCTTGATGCCATTCCGGCGGAGAATCGGTCAACTGACTAATGCCGGAAGCAAATCCGGCGCCGGCTAGCGGGTAGGGACCAAATGTATCGAAGACATAGTT
>JAATGG010000203.1 GCA_015654835.1 Terriglobales bacterium | reverse complement strand
TGACACCAGCTTTGATGAAGTCAGCGGAATGCCTAACATTGAGGAGACCGCATCGCATCTTGGTTTCAGCCGTGCTTCCCTCTACCGTCGACTGCTGGAAGATGGAAATTCATTCTCAAAAGTGCAAGACCAATTTCGACTCGAGAAATCGAAACAGATGCTTATTGCCAGCCATGACAACATGTCGGAAATTTCCGAAAGGCTTGGCTTTTCCTGTTTAAGCAGTTTCAGTCGCTTCTTTAAAGCGCATACAGGCGTCAGTCCGCTTGCCTTTCGCTCTATCACTCCGGAGCAATAATTCTCCGTATACTTTGCAGAAGTGCGCGATGACAACTGCTTCAGAAAAAGGCGGGCCGTTCAGGCCTAGTTTATGAAAGCTGCATGGAAGGTGCAAATCCAAGGGCTTGGCGCGGACATCGCAAAAGCGATATCGAACTGGCATCCGGCCCGGGAAACAAAGCAGACAGGTATCTGCCAACAATATGAATCGAACTGGAATAGATCAAAGAGTTCGTCTTGCATGAGCTTCTGAATCCCGATCTTCACCTCTGAGTGATAAAGAACAACATATGCCTCCGAGCGATAAATCGGCATTATGCGTGAGGGCTATAGAGGAGTGAGATCCTGCGGCATATGACAGATCTCAAGATGCCGGTTCTGGAGGCAGCAATGCTCCGAATGTTTTCCCCCGACTGTGCGATGTGAGGATTGCAAGTTGCAACCGGTGCTGTCAGGCCTCATCGCCAAGCTTCCTCAGCGAACAGGCCAGAACCTCGGGCCGGCCCCCGGGGTCTAGGTTTACTCACCCTGCCACGAAGGTCAGGGTAAGTAAACCAGATTGGGTGCTTCCGCGATAAGCAGCCTGTAGGGTGTCCTTTCTATCGAAACAGAGAGAGATTGATTCCATTTGCCATCGCCTGATTGCCCGCATTGTTGGGATGGGTATGATCGCCGGCGTCATAGGCGGGCAGAAGGTATGCGAGATTGTTCGGGTCGCGCAGAATAGTGTCGAAGTCGATAACGCCATCTGCGATGGTTTGACTGCGAATCCAGTTGTTATATGCGTTGCGGGTCACTTCGCCAGAATCTGTATAATCGCTGCCGCCCTTGATTGGGGGAAGCGTACCAAAGATGATCTTCACATGATGGGCATGGGCCATTGCTACAAGTTGCACCAAAGCATCTTCCAACTGTTTCGCCGTGACAGCCTGCCCCGGAATGTAGAGGTTGCCATACTCACAACGCCGCAATGGCGCCCAGCGCGAATCATAAACATCCGTAGACAGAAGTAGCTTGACTCTGTGATGCAAATATTTATCCCCTTGATTTACTTTGCGCAGAGAGAACAATCGTGGTTATCCGCTCAGGCGTACTGCCCGTCAGCAGCGCATATTCGAAACTGATGCACTCGAGTCCCAGCTTGCTGCGAAGTGTTTTTTTAACCTGACGTTGCCTCGCACGAGCCTCTATATGGACAGGCGCAACTCCCGGTGTGCACGCTGATGCGATAAGTCAAAATATTGAGATTCTAGGTTGAGCCAGGTCTCTCCCGATCCAAATAGGATTCATTCGTTGTTCATCTTGACAAGTGGAGGCAATCTTCGCGAGTCATTTGGAGAGAGGCTAGGAATGAAAGTGATTCAGAATAGTAGCTGTGCGATCTTGGCTCTTGCTATGTTTTGCACGGCAGGCGTCAATGCACAAGATGCAAAGAAAACGAGTCCCCTCAGTGATTTCAAGTTGGACGGCATCGGTGATTTTCACTTCCACGGGTATGCCAGGGCTGGAACAAGCGCTACGTCGCAGGGCGGTCAGTCTGGTTGCTATGGGTCGGCAACGGCGGGGCATTACACAGGAAGAATCGGCGATGAATGCGACACATATGTTGAGTTTGCATTGGACAAGAGCCATCAGGAAGACAATCAGCGCTCCTGGACGATCAACACGCGATTCTCTTTTCTAACAGCAGAGGGCGCGCAATTCAACGATTATCAAAGCTATACCGAACCCGGTTCGCCAACCAGCGACGCGGATGTTGCGCTGCGCGAAATCAACGTCTCCGGCAAGGGATACCTGTCAATTCTCCCTTCCGCTTCAATATGGGGAGGAAAGAAGTTCTACAAGCGCAGGTATATCGATTTGATGGATTTCTATTATTTGAACGACTCCGGTTACGGTTTCGGAATTGACGAAGTACACACACAATTCGGAGATCTTTCCGCGGCATGGATCACCTCCTCCCAGCAATCCTATACGGGAGAGTCGAGCGCGAACGGAGAGCCCGTGGTGCAAGTAAACAAGGCAGACGTGCGCTTTGAGAATATCAAGCTCTCCAAGCAACTCAGCACGTCCATCGCGGCCATCTATGGCAGGGGCGCCCGAACGAACTATCAAGCGCAGTCTGGTGAGCCCAACGCCACCGGGGAAATATTTACATGGGAGACGCTGTATACCCCGAAAGGCGGAAAACACTACTTCGTCGCACAGTTATCTACTCATGGATTTGGTGAAGCAGCGATGAGCAACACCAGCGGCGAAGCCGACAATACATATGCAAGCTGGCAAGGGGATCTGGGCCACTCCGAAAGATTTATTGCTTACGGCGAACAGAAGTATGACAGGGTCACTGTACCTTACTCGTTTTTGTACTCGAAAGGCGTTACCATATCCAGCCAAACTGTTTCAGACGCAAATCCTTTCATTTTTAGCGCGGTTCTCTCTCCCAGTTATAAAGAGTCACCGTACACCGAGACCCGGATAGAAGTGGGAGTGGAAAAGTATCAACAGAGCAGCGACGCGGTTCGCCATGGTCTGTCGAAAGCCATGCTGGAGCAAACATTCCGTCCGAGCAAGGACTATGACATCTCCCTGTCACCCTTCATTGGATCCTTCTGGGGAAAGGACGCAACTGAGAATTACATTGCAAGCCCCAAGGGGGACTCCGGCAATATTCGTTTCGGGATCGAATTGTCGGCCTGGTGGTAGTGATCTGTGTGTCCTGAAAAGCGAATATGAGGTGATCTATGAAGTGGCGCACAATTGGAATTAAGATATGTGCGGCCCTGTTGCCAATGACATTGGTGATGGGCTGTGCCAACAATAATCGATCTTCAGAGAGTAATGATGTCAAAGTCTTCAGCACTGCATCTCAACTCAAATTCCCCAGCAATTTTCAATGGGGAACCGCGTCGTCGGCCTATCAGACAGAAGGCGCGTGGGACCAGGATGGACGAGGATACACAATTTGGGACGAGCTTACGCAGAAAGATTTTCTTGCTCAGGGGCAAACAGGAAATGTTGCAGACGACACCTACGACCTTTATGACCAAGACGTCAAGTTGATGGCGGCCGCAGGCATTAAGGCCTACCGGTTTTCGATCGCCTGGGCGAGGATCTATCCTACTGGATTTCCCTTCGAAATCAACACAACAACGGGCCAGCCTGTCTATGACGCGAGCGGAAATGTCATCCCTGTAGCGCCGAACATGGCTGGAATCATGTATTACAATTCCTTGATCAACGATCTGATCGCCAACGGTATCCAGCCCATCGCGACGCTTTATCACTGGGATATGCCGATCGATCTCTATGGAGCGGGTGCCTTCAATAATCGCTTGGCAGTGCAGATGTTTGGCGCCTATGCTCAAACGGTTTTCCTGGCATTTGGCGACCGGGTGACTCAATGGATCACGCTCAATGAGCCCAATCCCTATGCTACGTATGTCGAAGGGCTATTGACTGTGCTGTCGAAAGAGGCAGCAGAAGGAAAGACGCTCAATCAGGAACTTGTAGACGCGACAATCAAGGACACTCCGGCTGAAGAATACATCGGCCTTCAGATGACCTTTCTGCATAACTATCTTCTGTCGCACGCAACGGCTGTGCAGATCTATCATCAGCTCGAAGCCGCCAAAAAGATAGCTCCGGGCAAAATCGGAATCGCGGCCGAAGTTATCGTGGCAAAATCGGCGAGTTCTTCAGAAGCTGATATTGCTGCAACTAAGCTTTGGAATGAAGCGGCCAACGACCTCATCTTTTTGCCGATCGCACAAGGAGTGTATCCGCAGGATGTTATCAGCCGCCTCCAAGCCCTTGGCTATAACTTCAGTATCGGCCAACAACAACTTCAGGACGATCTGGCTTTCATGAAGCAGCAAGGGACAGATTTTATTGGAGTAAATTACTACACTCGTCCGACAATCACCGCCATGCAAAATAAGAACACATTTCCGATTAACGGGAATCTGTATTCCGGACCGCTGTTCTCAACGGCATATTACTATACAACGCCACAAGACCGTGAGTCTGCCAACGGGCCTTATGACCCGCAGGGATTCTATGACAGTCTGATGTATATTAAGTCAGTCTTTCCCGATACGCCGATTCTCGTTACAGAAAACGGAGCCTCGTATGGTGGAACCGACGATGCCTTGACCGATACAAAGCAGGTACACGATACGATGCGTATCAGGTTCCTGGACGGCCATGTCAAAGCATTGTGGCAGGCAATGCATGATGGTGCAAATGTTACCGGCTATACGGTTTGGTCGCCACTAGACAATTTCGAGTGGTTTTCCGGCTACAAGAAACGCTTCGGGATGATTTATGTCGACTATGAAAACGGTCTGCAGAGATATCCCAAAGATAGCTATTACTGGTATAAGAACGTGATTTCGAACAACGGAGTGAGTAACCCATAAACGTACGGTGTGCACGGTTTTTCTCTTGTCTGTCGTCCATTGCACATGGCGTTTGATCGCCATGTGCATTATTTATGGAGTCCACAATTCCGGACCGACCTAAGCATACGGTGGAATGCCGGCTTCGGCAGGCGGGCGTTATAATCCGCCTCGTCCGTCGAGATCTTCCGTCTGGCGACGAATACGGTCCAGAACAAGCTTGTGTTCAGCCTTCGCCTCAGCCAATATCTATCAACACCGCAAGCGACTGGCAAGCGTTGGCCAGAGGTTGGCCCCCGCTGGGGTGTAGTGTGTCCGTCGGTGGCCGAATGGGCTCTTGCAGGACAAAATCACAACAAAAAAGCCATCCTATATCCCAAAATCTAACAGTTTGAGACTGGTTGGAAGAAACTCCAGAAGATCAGGCTCATAGCTTGGCGTTGATCAGAGCTTCCCCAGGGACTCAGGAGGCACTGTTCACCTTGACCGCATTCGTTACTCTCAGAAGTTGCTTCACGGCAAGGCACTCACTTTACCTAGAAGATCCGACGTCCCTTTTGAAGCGATGCAGATATTCATGAGCGGTGATCCCGAGGACCCGAATGAATGTGCGCCGCATCGCATCGGCAGTCTGAAATCCACATGCGTCAGCAATCTCCTTGAGCCCCATGTTTGAGCTGTCGATCATCTGTTGAGCGGCTTCAACGCGCATTCGATCGACGAATTGCCCTGGATTCATCCTGGCATCCTTGAGGCACACTCGGGTGAAATGTCTGGCGCTCATTCCTAAACGGTCGGCCAGCTTTTCGACGGTGAGATCTTCGCGCAGGTTTTCCATCATCCAGACCTGAAGTTCCCGGAGCGGTTTGGAGGTGACGGCTTGATGGGAGAGCATGTGGCTGAATTGCGCTTGTCCGCCGGGACGAACGAGAAACATGACCAGAAAGCGAGCAACGTTCAGTGCCGTAACATGGCCCTTATCCTCTTCAACCAAGGCAAGTGCCAGATCGATACCTGCGGCAATCCCCGCTGAGGTGTAGATGGGACCGTCCTGCAAAAAGATGGGCTCTGGGCGAACAACTGCACGAGGGAATTCATTCGCCAGCCGGTCACAAAATTTCCAGTGCGTCACCACTTGTTTTCCATCGATAAGGCCCGCGGCTCCGAGTAAGAACGTTCCCGTGCAAATGGAGACGATGCGACGAGACCGTTTGGCTGCGTCCGCTATCCACGATACAAACATCGGGTCATAGCTTCCAGTCTCAGCCCCGGGACCACCTGCAATCACCAACGTATCAATTGCGCCGGTAATTTCGTGTATTGGCACGGCGTCAGTTAGCGCAAAGTTCCGATTGGTTCGGAGTACCCGTTCCTGACCTGGATTTCCGAGGACGACATCGTAACCTCCCGCACTCGAGAAGACCTCTAGAGGGCCGGTGACATCGAGAACCTGCACCGGAGGAGGACCGACAATTACTACTTTTCTCATCGAATCATTTTAGATACCGGCGCAGAGATGTCCTAATTTGCTGTATTCGTGTCGTGGCACTCCGAGACACATCGTCCTATCCTCGGATCTGTAAGACAAATCACAGGGGACATACGATGACGAATTCTACGAAAATCAACACTAAAATTCCCGATACCAAGTTGGCTGCAGAGGCGCATGACATTCTGCGGGAGTATTCAACCGATCTGCTTTATAACCACTCGAATCGCGTTTACCTGTTTGCCGCGGAACAGGGGCGTCAGAAAGGTCTGCGCTTCGATCCAGAACTCCTCTATGTCGCCACCGCATTCCATGACATGGGCCTTTTGAGTGAGTACTCCAGTAAGACGGAGCGCTTCGAGGTGGATGGTGCAAATGCCGCCAAGGCATTCCTTACATCGCACGGAATCCCGGTCGAGGCGGCTCAAACGGCGTGGGAAGCAATTGCTCTTCATACGACCCCCGGAGTGACGCAGTACATGAAGCCGGAAGTCTCGCTCCTATTTACTGGCGTCGGTCTGGACGTGCTCGGTGAGGGGCTCGATCAGTTTCCGGCTGAACTGCGGGAGCGGATTGTCGCAGAGTATCCGCGCGAAGATTTCAAGCAAGGCATCGTGAAAGCCTTCTTCGGCGGGTTTGCGTATAAACCCGGATCGACCTGGGGAACAGTCAAAGCGGATGTGTGTGAGCGTTTTATCCCCGGCTACAAGAGCCCCAACTTTTGTGACCTCATTGCGACCTCGCCCTTCCCCGATTCGGCGTCAGGTCGAGGCCCCATTCGCTAAGCGAGACGGAAAGTTTCCTATCTGACAGCTATCCATTCTGAAAACAGGCTATAAGAGTCCTTAAGGAGGTGAATCGAGTGAGCGACTCAATTTCAGTGCGGCAGGGATCGGAGATTATTCCAATCGTCCCGAATGTGGTCAGAAAGCATCCAAATCTGGCTGCACGAGGACTGCTTGTGGAGCACCATGCGATTGGACCGACCGAGTTTCCGGAGCGTGAGCCTCAACAGCATAATTTTTTTATGTACACCAGTCCGGCGGTGCGGGCGGAAATTAAAAGCCCCGAGTTCTCTGGCGTGCGCTGGATTCGCCCCGGAGCCCTGTGGGTTATGCCTCAAGGGTGCCTGCATGCAGTTCGATTTGAAGGACCGGTGGAAGGAGTGGCGCTGGCATTTGATCCAGCCCGGTTCGACAACCTGGTGGAGTCCGCCGGCGGGAAGACTTCTCCACACATTGTTCAATCACTTGCGGCTAGCCCGCCGAAGATTGAACACCTGATGAGAGCGTTGGACCACGAGAGTCAACTGCCCAGCACTCACGATCACTTCGGCTTAGAGTGCATCGCCACGGCGATCGCTCTGGCGTTGAGCCAACATGCCAGAGCTATGGCGACACCACCAAAGACTGGCCCCCGGCTTGCTCCGAAGCAAATTCGAGCGGTTCAATCCTACGTCGAGGAACACCTGGGACGGTCTATTGTTCTGACTGAATTAGCTGCCGCCGCGGGCTTGAGTTCCTTTCACTTTCTTCGGGCGTTCAAGCAGAGCCTCGGAGTCACACCCGGCCAATATGTTCTTGACCGGCGCATGGAGCGAGCAAGGTCCTTGCTCAAGAGGAGCGAATTGAGCGTTGCTGAGGTGGGAATCAGCGTCGGCTTTGACTATTCGAGCCACTTCGCACG
>JAATGG010000269.1 GCA_015654835.1 Terriglobales bacterium | reverse complement strand
TGCACGCCAGTGGTCCACAGTGCTTGGAAACAGGTAGGTTCTGGGCTTCATCCAGCGCCAATGCTCATGGGATCAGTGCGGCGACGTTCTACGACTGGAAGTCGAAGTACGGTGAGATGGAAGTCAGCGAGGCACAGCGGTCGGCTAAAGCACTTGGTTGCCGATCTCACGAAACATTCCATCGACAAACAGCGCAACGTAATGATGGAGCAACGAGATCTCTATGAAGATCCCATCCACTTCAATCCAGCCGGAGCCGCAATTCAAAACGATCAGGGCCGCAATGCTCCATGCGGCCCTGCAAAATAATTGAATTGCACGGTGTCTAGATCTTAATGAGCTTCCACCGCCTGATGCTCGGCCTCTGCGTCGTTTTCCTGCAAAACTCCGCTATCGATGAGGATCTGCGCCAGCATCTTCTTCTTGCCGTCGGAGAGCGGGAGGATCGGAGATAACACGGCGGTCGAGATATCGAGGCCCACCATCTGCATCGCTTCTTTAATTACACCAAAGTGAGCCGGCTCCAGCGAGTAGATCTGCACGAGCTTGGCAAGTCTCCTCTGCAGGTCCATTGCCTGTTCTAAGTTTCCGTTCGCAAACGCCTTGTAAATACCGCAGCAGATTTGCGGAGCGATGTTCGACGTTGCGGGAATCGCGCCATTGCCGCCAAGAATGAGGTTGTCAAGAAGGTATTCGTCATAGCCCGAGAACACCATGAAATCCGGATGGCGTCTCTTGACTGTCAGAATCACCTGCCGCGTGTGGCTGATAGAGTCAATCGTGTCTTTGATCCCTACAATGTTCGGCACCTGATCAGCCAGCGATGCGATCAGGGGCACGGTCAACCCCTGTCCCGTGAGTGCCGGGAAGTTATATAACAGCACCGGAAGATGCACGCTCTGCGCCACGCGAGTGTAATGACGAGAAAGTTCGTCTTCGGTCAAGTGGGCATAATAGGGATTGACGACAAGTAGTCCATCCGCGCCACTCTTTTCTGCGTGCCGCGCCAGATCGATCGTTTCTCCCGTTCCCGGAGCGCCAACGCCGATCAGAACAGGCACGCGGCCGCGCGTATGTGCAACCGCAAACTCCGCAACTTGCATCCGCATTGCGTGGCCCATGTGGCAGAATTCTCCGCCACTGCCGAGAAAGAGAAGCCCGTTTACTCCCGACTTCACCAGCGTGTCGATGACTTTTCCAAGCCCATCTTTATCAAGTTGTTCGTTTTGGTCGACAATCGTCGGAACGGGAGGGATCACACCACGTAACTGCTCAAAAGTCATTCTTACTCCAAGAAAAGCAGCGATGCTCAATGCTTATATATAAGTGTAATCCTCATGAGACGGCATGTATCAGCTATCACAGAACGATGGTTAATTGATACATGCCGCACTACGGACTACCGTCTTACCCTAGTGCAACAGTTTCCTGATTGAGTCTGCTGCCTGCCGACCCTGGATCTGCGCGCCCGCATCGTTGAAGTGCACCGTGTCCTGATATGTATCCAAATGCTGCACCATCAACGCGTGCTGATCATCCACAGGGATACCCCCCTTGGCAACAAACTCCAGTGCAATCGCATTTCTTGCCTTCACGCGATCATTGGTTGCGCCGTGTTCGTTATCTGCCTTTACCGGCGTCGTCGTGGCCCACACCAGCGAAGCTCCTGGTGACAACGCGCGGATCGCGTCAAGATATGCCGGAAAAGCCCGCCGATATTCATCCTCGCTGTACTCCCATCCGTGCATGCCGTTGTTGAAGTGCACCACGCGGAACGAAACGCCCTCCATCGCAGCAAACTCAGCGAGTTGATGCGCAAGCCGAGGATCGCCCACGGAGGTCGATCCGGCAAACAGGTAGACGTTTGCTGTGCCATCCAACTGCTTTTGAACCTCGGGATCATAGTTGCGCGAAATCGAGTCGCCTACCAGCAGCACATTCGGCAGCTTCGCATCCGGGTGCGCCGGGCGAACCTCCCATGTCCACTCTATCTCTTCGGGATGCGACAAAGCTGCGGCTTGTGCGCGCGCCGCCATCGGTAACATCAATACCAGGCCAGCCAGAAAGATAATCACAGGATAGATTTTTTTCATCGATGCGCCTCTTCTTCGACAAGTGTGACCACCGCGGCTTGAAAATCTCCGCGCAGATCGATGCTCAATCCATTGTGCATCCAATACTCTCCGCTCGCCACGGTCGCGGAGTCGCTTGTCAACTGTCCGTCGAGTGCATGCACACGATACGTAGCGCGCTGGTCGAGCCCACGCGGAAATACTCGCGGGTACGCATGCCCCATTTGGCTCGAATGCAAAAATGCAAACACGACGGCATCTCGCCGGTCCGATGAAACCGATTCTGTTACCGACCACTCACTCCCGCCGAGCGGCGAAATCAGCCGGTATAGCGCACCGTTCTGCACCGTCGCCCGAATCTGCTTATACTGCTCCACCATCTTTTTCGCTACCTTGAAGTCGTCCTCTGTCCAGCCATTCAGATTCGCACCGATCCCCAGTCCGCCCTGCATTGACGAGAGAAATCTATATTCAAGCGATGTGGAACGGCGGTTCACCCAATTGGGCGAGTCGGTTACCCAAGCCATCATGAGCCTGGGCGCATACGCGTATGTGAACCCATTTTGAATGCTCAAGCGATCGAATGGATCGGTGTTATCGGAGGGCCATACCTCATCGGTGTAGTGAATGATGCCCAAGTCCACACGTGCGCCACCGCCCGAGCAGGATTCGATCTCGACCTTTGGATGCTTAGCGCGCAAGTCGGCCAGAATTCCGTACAAATTTCGCACGTAATCGACATAGACTTTCTTCTGGTCTTCAGGAGCCACTGCCGGCCAGCCCGGTTCTGACCAGTTTCGGTTGTAGTCCCACTTCAGAAAAGCGATATCGTATGTCGATAGCAGCTTATCGAGGAATTCATACACGTACGCGCGAACATCGGGACGCGCCAGATTCAGCACGAGTTGATGCCTTGCCTCGGTCTGCGGCCTGCCAGGAAATCCTAGCACCCAGTCTGGATGTTTGCGATACAGTTCGCTGTCTCGGTTGATCATCTCCGGCTCCACCCATAGGCCAAAATCCATTCCCAGTGAATGCACTTTGCCGATTAGCGGACTGAGTCCGTGCGGAAATTTCGCCGAGTTTACTTCCCAGTCGCCCAGGCCGGCGGTGTCGTTCTTGCGTTCGCCAAACCATCCGTCATCCATGACGAAGCGCTCGACACCGATGCTCGCAGCCCTCTCTGCCAATGCCTCCTGCCCTGCTTCATTGACTTCAAAGCCGGTCGCCTCCCATGAGTTGTAGATGACCGGCCTCACATGGTTGCGCGGAGCGCCTGGGACCACCGATCCTAGTTCGAATTGATGCAGCAGGCGCGAGGCGCCACCTACTCCCTCTCGCGAATAGCCCGCATAGAACTTTGGCGTCTCCAGGGCCCCACCGGGTGCTAAACGATAGGCAAAGTCGAACGGAGTAAATCCGCCCGTCACCCTTACCTGCCGTTCCGAACCTTGCTCAACCGCAATCTGCCAGGAGCCGCTCCAGCCAAGCGCGCCAAACCATACTTCGCCCATGTCTTCGTCTGCCGAAGTGCCGCGCTCGATTGCGAACCAGGGGTTAGTCTCATCGCCGGTCGAGCCGCGTCTGCTTTCGAGCACTGTCTTACCGGGCAGGATCGCCTGATGCTGGAGATTCCACTCGCCAGCCCAGCGGCCGGTCAGATAGTAGAGCTGGTAGTCTGCATCTCCGGGTAGGTTCCATGTCGCCGCCGATGCCTGCTCAATCGTGAGTGGAGCCGAAGTTCTGTTCTCGATCTTTGCGGAGCGCGCCAGCACTCCGGTCTTCGCGTCCATCTCGTAGGCTAATGTTACAAAAATGTTTCGAGAAATATCCTTGACGACAATGGTCAGTCCATTGCCTTCGATATGGTGCGATACATAATGCAGAACCAGATCGCGGTTGCCGTCTGGAAACGTAACCTTGAGGTCGGGCTCGACGTATGCGCCTCCGCCCCATCCGAGATACTCCTGAAGCGTTGCGTTCACCGACGGATCGAATGACGATGTGCCACGTGCCGAGTGTGCCCGCTTGAAGGAATCTCCCTCAGCAAGTTTGCTTCCCCAATACAAGGTTTGCAGTTGATCGTTCTCATTCACTCCGAAGACATAGGAGACGCGATCCGCATCCAGGCGAAAGACGCGGGCTGTCGCGTCGTAGCTAACTTTGGCATTGTTGCTTTCGGCTTTGGCCATGCCAGCCATCATGGCTACCACCAGCACCATCAACCCTACGCACGTCCTCAAGCACATCATCCTCCGAGCAGGAAGTGCATCATCTCTTAGGCGCACCCGTTACCTCCATAAGCAATTGTTGACTTCACTCAATGAAAACGGCCGCCGAAGCGGCCGCGTTAGTTTTAGCGGCGTGCAGCCCCGATGCCAATCGAGCGAGGCCCCAGGTACTTCGGTTCACTGGCGGGCACACCCGTCACCGCGGCAAAGGGAAGATCAACCGCCGCCCCCGCGGGCTGCAATAGGTATGTCTTGCCAGCTTCCATCGAGAGCGTAAAAACAGCGTCTCTGCTTTGCTTTACTTCTGCATGGCTTGATGCATCGATCACCTTGACTCCATTTTCCCGCCACGGATTACGAATCTTCAAATCCTGTGCTGCACCAGCTTTGATGCCCACAGTGATGACCTTACCATTGAACACCTGCACATATACACGGCCTCCATGCGGAATCGAGATTGAACCGTCGCCGTTCCAGTCTTTTGGCCACGCAGGCACGATGCGCAGCAGGCCGTCATAGTCCTGTGCCAAAGCACTTTGCATTGCATCCGCCACCACACCCACCTGTTCGATATAGAACTCCGAAGGCACAGTGAACTGCGCCAAGCCCGACGGCGCTGCCTGATACTTTCTCGTCAGCTCGACGAGACTTGTCTTTACCTCTGACGCGAGCCCCAGCCGCGCGGCCTGCACAGGATCGGCGCTCCAGTCTGCCTGAAATTTGTTGGGCCGATTTGTGTACGTCCGCACACCCAGATCATGCATCGGACCATCGTCTCCGATCAAGCTGTAAGGCCAAACCGGTTCGAGCCCAATGTTCTCCTCGTTGTGCTTGATAGCATCCGGCTGATAGGAGTTCGCGATGATGGAGTGCTCGTGCGATTCTCCGTCTTTCAGCATTCTCAACTCATCGGGGTTCCGCTCCGGCAGCACAGGCAGCACGGCAATCTCCGCCTGCAGTTGCTTTACCAGATCTTCGTCGACCTTCATCGTTTTTGCTGCCTCGATCATCACCGGAAACAGTGCACGTTCGGCCGACACATCTGTCGTCGGGTTGAGCACGTCCCAGTTCGATTCATGCGCATTCGCGGGATAGGTGTAAAACTTGCCTGCCGCGTCGTGTTTGCCATAAGCGAGCATGAAGCGCACAACGTCCCGCATCAATTTGTAGTGGCTCTCAAGGAACGTACGGTCGTCCGTATACAGGTACTGCTGCCATACCCACAGCGCTATCTCGGCACCGGTCGAAATCGTGCGTGCGTTGAAATAGGGCCGCGAGTCTTCACTGCAACTGATCCCCTGGCTCTTCAACCAATACTCATTCTCGTAACCCGGACCGTTGAAGCGCATGGTCTCCGGAATGCAAACGCCAGGCCTGCCTCCCATGTGCTCTCTGGTCCACTTCGCGACATTATCCAGGTTGTCGTTGTAGAGATTGAAGTAAGGTTCGTTATACGCTGCCAGCCCAGCCGCAAAGTTGGCTGAAACCTGCATACGCAGATTCCAATGCCACCACGAGGATGGGCCCCAGTAATGCGCATCCTTGTAGGACGAGAACAAATCGCCGATGCCCGCCTGTCCTCCTGGAAATCGATCGCGATTTTCTGCAACGGTCGTGAAGATGTCGATGGTGCGCAGATTTTCGAAATACTCCGCCGTATGATCGGCAGACGACAGCCGCATCAGGTCCACGCTGGCCCATAACTTGTTCCACCACTCGCGGTGCCCTTCGATGCCAGCCTTCGTTGCCTTCTCGATCAGCGTCTCCGATGTCTCAACAGGATCGGCTCCCACCCACGGTGGCGAGGCCACATAGATTTTGAACGTTCCGTCCGCATTCGGGCGAAAGGTTACACGCGCTGTCAGCGGACCTGCCGCTTCGACACGCACATCCCGTCCATCTGCCGTCATGCCTGCAACCGATCCGAAGGTGAGCCCGCTCGATCCCAGTTCAACCGTGTCGCGCCATGTCTCTTCAAGGACGGCGATCTTTCCGTCTGCAATGACCTCGGGCTTACGCGGCGGCCATAATCTAAGTTCCGCTGTTTGCATCACCCCCGGATCTGCGCCCTTTACGTCCACCACCATCACGTCAACAGAATCGTCGACATAGGTGGTCGCTGTCATCCCGCCGCCGGTCTCCACAAATTCGCCGTTGTAAAGATCCAGCCGTCCCTTATAATCTGCTGCCGCCGTCAACTTACTTAGCCCGGGAATCACAACGTGTGCCGGGGATAGGCGTTTCGGGAGAGTATCTTCGCGATTCAATTGCGCTGTGTAGCCATCCTGCTCCCACACACCAAGCCCCAGCCGTCCATTGCCCAGCGGCATGGCTTCCTCGGGTGCTCGTCCGGGCCGAAGCAAAATCACATCCGACCGGCCGACAACACCGCGTACATCGATGCTGAATCGTCCATCCTTCCACGCGGTTGTGGGGCCGGCAGTATTGTCTGCAGCAGCCTCGCCAAATGCTGCACTGGGCGATAGTTGCAATACCGAGGCCAATGAAAAGACGACCATCAAACCGAGGGACGAAAGAAGGTGGGAGCGTGAGCGAATTATTTGCATATCAACTTTCCCGGCTTACCGCAAGTCTGCTGCCGTTTGGGATGTACTGCTTCATGTGAAGTGGAGTGCGGCATCCGCTGGGAATGCCGCACTCGTGTTTGTGTATCCGCAAATTTTAAAACGACAACTTCAAGCCCAGCCTTAAATAGCGCTCATCGGTCAACCTGTTTCCAGGATTTGTCGATGTGATCTGGCCAAAGCCATTCAGGTTCACGATGTTGGAGTAGTTCGGGTTACCGGCATTGTCCGTCCCGTATTCCACTGAGGAAACATAGCTGGCGGGATTCGAAAAATGCGGCGTATTGGTCAGGTTCAGCGAGTCCACATGGAACTGCAGATGCCAGTGATTATGCAGAATGAAGGTGCGGAAGAGGCTTAGGTCGAGATTCGCCGCACCCGGTCCGTACACGTCATTGAAGCTAGCCGTTCCAAAGCGAGCCTCGGTGTTGGGAACCGGCTGGAATGAAGTCGGATCGAAGTACGGATTGGCACCATGACCGCCCAGGATTTTGATTGGCTTCACCAAGTCCGCGCGCTGCTGACTGCCAGGAGCGTTCAGTCCGGTGCCATCTGCAGTCACCGAGAAGGGGGAGCCCGAGTGAATCGAGAGCACGCCGTTCAGTTGCCACCCTCCTGCTAATTGGCCGCCAATTCCGTTCTGCAAATAGCGTTTGTTCTTGCCGAACGGAGACTCCGCAATGACGATTAGATTGAAGATGTGGCGCATGTCCTTCGGTGCAACCACCCGATTGAGTTTAAAGTACGCAGGGATTGGAATCGCCGGACTGCCGTCGCCGCGTGTGTCGCAGCAGGTGGCAATCCACTTCGACCATGTGTACGCGGCGTTGATCTGGAAGCCATTCACGAGTTTGTGGCCCGCATTGAGCTGCAATGAATTGAAATTCATCGCTTCCAGAGGAAGCACGTCTACTTCCGAAGCGGAAATGCCATAAGGATAAAGTGGTTGGCTGGCAACACCGCCGCCTACTTGGCCATAGTTGAAGTTGTAGCGTGTATGCTGGTGCACTGTATGCGTGCCCACATAGGCCGCCTGCACGAGCCAGTCCTGGCCAAAGCTGCGTTCGAGCGTCAAGTTATACGACTGTATGTAGCCACGGGTGAAATTCTTAGGTGTGGTCGCGAACGACATACCCGGAATCAAGGGCAGAGTACCTCCGCTGATGTCGGGCGCCGGTACAATGGGAATACCGTCTGCCAGTGGAGCTACGGCCGCGTACTGGCTCGGTGAGGAATCCGTGTAGCCGATGTTTGCAGGATAGTTGTACAGGCCATCGCGGAACATATCCAACTGCTCCGGGGTGAGTGAATAACCGCCGCGCACCACCGACTGATTGAACGGGCGGTAGGCAAGGCCGATGCGAGGCGCGAACAGAGTCTTCTGCACACTGATGCCGCAGTCGCGCGGAATGTCGCCCTCACCGCAGATCAGATACTCATGCGTGTTAAAGTCGTAGCGCTCGATGCCGCGATTGCCGCGATTCGGAACCGGGAAATATTCCCAGCCCGTTCCGTAAGTCAGCGTCAGTTTCGGTGTGACCTGCCATTCGTCGCGCGCGTAGATGCTGTGTTCCCACAGGTGCAGCGTGAGCGGGGTTGGATTCTCGCTGTTCGAACGGCTATAGGGCAGTCCGAGCAGAAAGTCCGCATAGCTATTGAACTGGTTTGAGGTAGCGCCACCGTCTAACGTTGTTGCTCCGCCGCTAAAGTAGAACTGCGTCGGCGTTGTCTCCTGATGGTTCATGTGTTGCTGACTCAGATCGAAACCGAATTTTACGTTGTGCCTTCCGTGAGTCCACGACGCATTCGCCGCATATTGGAAGACCGGATCGCTGTAAGCCACATAGGGGTAGGAATATCCATACCCACCATAATCTACAAAGTTGAACTGCGGTAGGCCTCCTGCAGCAGGTAACGAACCAAGGTTTGTTCCCGGAATGCCCAGCGTGTCCAGTCCAGCCTTTACGTTGTCAAGAATCGGAACCAAATACTGATCCGCTCGCGTAAAGCCCCAGGAACCATCAATCAAGAAGTTGGTTGTCAACAGGTAGGTTGCGCCGACCGTGGTTGCATACGTATCGCCGTGCTGGTTGGGGGTATTCGAACCGCCCAGTTGGCTGCCAAAGACCGGTAGCTGCGTATCCGAATATGGATACATTGCGTACCGCCCGATCAGCCGCAACTTTGAATTCACATCCCAGTTGTACTTGGTATCGATCTTGTGCAGGTGATAGTCATTTGGCGTGTTCACGTAGTAGTTATTGCTGTTCGCGCCGAAAGTCGAGTTATTCGGCTCAGGAATCAGCGAAATCAACTTCTGCACAATCGGGCTGATGTTTCCTGCCACGCTGTTGTTGGCAAACGGAACCTTGCCGGTTCCATCAGGATTTCCGGTGTTGGGGTTGTAGATGATCGTCGAGGTGCCCGAGAAGTCGCCGCGCTTGATTGCATCGGTCGGGATGGTCTGAAAACTACTGTTACCTTGCACCAGTAGATCTCCTTCATAGCTAGCGAAGAAGAACAACTTATTCTTAATGATCGGCCCACCGATGGTTCCGCCAAAGTCATTGTCGATCATCTTCGGCAGTCTCGTATCCACCGGCTGAAAGTAAGGCCGTGCCTTCAACGCATTGTCTTCGTGCAACTCATATAGTTCACCGTGGAACTCGTTGGTGCCGCTCTTCAATTGCACGTTTACCTGTGCGCCCCCAGCCAGTCCCTGCTCCGCTTCAGGACTGCTGGTCACCACGTTAACGGTTTCAATTGCTTCAGTCGAAGGAACTGCGGTGCTGTAAAACTGCACCCAGGGGTTCACAGCGCTCACGCCGTCGATCCGCACGTCCGTGCTGCTGTCGCCTGTTCCGTTTGCTTCAATCACGAACGAGCGGCCAGGATTGTTGGTGCCGCCTGAACCGGCAAAATCGGGAGCGGGAGGCGCAACACCTGTGGCAAGTCCAACCAGGCCCTCATAAGTGCGCGTCGGTTGCGGCAGATCCTGAAGTTCCCTGGCTTCAATATCCGTATGAACGTCGGCGCGGTCCGTCTGCAGTTGCACTTGATCAACGGCTACTGTGATGGTGTTGCTGCTTTCTCCTACCTTCAGCGATGCATCCACGCGGACTTCGCTGTTCATGGCCACCATCACATTCGTTGCCTTGAAAGTCGCAAAACCTTCCTTCGTCACCGTGACTTCAAACGTACCTGACGGCACATTGCCAATCACATAATTTCCCGTCTCATTGCTTTGTCCGCGCAGAACGACTCCTGTCGCGATGTTCTTAGCTTCAACTACAACGCCAGGGATCACAGCCCCTGTTTCGTCGGTTATATTGCCGACCAGACTTCCATAGAGAACCTGCGCAGATGCGGTGAGATGGGTGAACAGGAACGACAGGCAGGCCAGCAGACACAGGCAGTATCGTGCGTATCTCCGATACCGGATTTGTACTTGTTGCATAGTATTGCCTCCCAAGTTTTACTTTGTTGCGTTACGGCTCAAAAAACACGACGCGCATTTCCGCATGCATGAGGGGGCACACGTACGGTTGCTACAAAGTGTTTCGAAGACTACGTATTCATCCGCAGCAACTTCCGTCCAATCGATTGCGATGTCTACGTATACATTTTTCAAAACGGGAGGAGGATAGTTCGTTCAAAGAAGAGTTGTCAAGAAAAAATATTCAGCGCAAAATATAATTTTTCCGGCCTGTACCGCACGGCTTCCGCCAGTCACAGGGCGGGTAGTCTTGACGGACCTACCGGCCCAGCTTCACGCCCCCTGCGGCTGTCTTTGCCGCCCGTTCTTTGTGCGTCGGTGAGTTGTAGGGCGCACCGGTCCCGCCGAGTTCCGAATTACCAGGCTCGTTCCCACCGTGTACTTTTTCCCGGGAGCGTTCCGATCCTTCCCGGCGTCCTCAAGCGCACGGAAAAACGTCTCTGCAAACTGGTGTCGCGGCAAGCGCAGCGTTGTCAGGGATGGATATATCAGTTCGCCCAACTCGATATCGTCAAAACCGATAATCGAAAAATCACCCGGCACCGAGTACCCATATTCCCTAAGCGCGCGCAGCGCCCCGATCGCTGTCATATCGTTGGCGGTAAGAATGGCGGTCGGGCGGTCGGTCAGCCGGATCAGTTCGATCATTGCCGCTTCCCCGCCTGTGAACCGGTAATCTCCGACGCGCATGAAGTCATGGTTCACGGCGAGTTCGAACTTCTTCATCGCTCGCAAAAATGCATTGGCGCGATGGTCTGAAATTGTCCTCTGCGACGATCCGCCGATATAGCCGATTTTCGTATGGCCCAGGCTCTTCAGATACTCGATCGCCTGCTCCATCCCACTCGTGTTATTGATCGTCACATCGCTCAGCCCTGGCCCGATCTTCCGTCGGTCCATGGTCACCAGCGGCACACGATTATGAATCAATGCTTCGATCGACTCTGTCTCGATCTCGGACGCGAGCAGCGCTACTCCGTCCACCTTGCGCACCAGCATCCGCCGCACCGACTGCTGAAGCCGCGTAGAATGAAAATCCGTTGTCGCCATCAGCATTTCCTGGTTGTTCTTCACCAGGATTTTCTCGAACTGCTTCAAAAACTCTGGGAAGAAAGGATTCGTGATGTCTGGAATAATCAGTCCATAGGTGCCGCTCTTGCCGTACTTGAGCGTCGTCGCATTAGTGTTTGGAAAAAATTTGAGTTCTTCGATCACCTGCCGTACCCGGTTTGCGGTTTCAGGCCGCACCAGGTTTGAGCCGTTAATGACGCGTGACACTGTGGCGCTGGAAACTCCAACAATCTTGGCGATGTCACGCATATCCATGGTGTCTTCTCCGTGCGCTGATAGCGATACCACCGGAGACCGGCTCTAACCACATGCGAGCCCCGTGCAATCTCCGTTGCTCTTTCCGCGGGCTGTTCGCACAACCACATCGCACCATTCCAGTCACGAATAGTGGTGCATTTCCGGTTCCCACGAAGCAAGCAGAAGAATTAAATTATATTGTACTCACACATTCGGCCGAGCCTGAGAAGGGGCTCCGCTTTCTCTGTGGGAATGGTACTGGGTGTGCTTCAAAGCGCTGGTTGTAATTGTGGAAGTTGCTCGCTACCCGGGCCTGGCCTGTAATGAGATTTGGAGTCATAGATTCGATCTGCCGCGACGCGGTGGATAACATCGTCTACACCGCCTAAATGAGATCGGTTTCGCGCACTTCATCTTTCCACACAGCACCATCCGGGAAGGCAAAGCGCTCCAAGGATGCCGACCGGATCTCGCAACTATAGCCCGGCTGTTGGGGCAGCATATAGCGGCCTCTCGTAATCACGACGGGATCAACGAAGTGTTCATGCAAGTGATCCACATATTCGATCACCCGGTTCTTCATCGAACAAGAAACACCCAGAAAATCGAACAGAGCCAGGTGTTGTACGTATTCGCACAGACCAACTCCACCGGCATGTGGGCACACGGGGACTCCGAATTTTGCTGCCATCAATAAGATGGCGAGATTCTCGTTGACCCCTGCAACCCGGCAGCTATCGATCTGGCAAACGTCGATAGCTCCCGACTGCAGTAACTGCTTGAACATGACGCTGTTGTGGCAATGCTCGCCGGTGGCGATGCGGACTGGAGCAGCCTCGCGCCGAATGCGGCCATGGCCAAGAATGTCATCCGGGCTCGTGGGCTCCTCCATCCACCAGGGCTTAAGTTCACTCAGTTGCCGAGTACGACGAATAGCTTCATCCACGCCCCACTTCTGATTGGCATCCACCATCAGGCGGTTCTCCCATCCAATCTCCTCGCGAACGATATGCCCGCGGCGAAGATCGTCTGCAGCATCGCCGCCAACTTTTAGCTTGAAATGGGTCCATCCATCGGCGATACCCTCCCGGCACAACCTGCGGATCTTTTCGTCACTGAAACCGAACCAGCCCGCTGAGGTGGTATAGGCCGGATAACCGTTTTCCTTGAGAAAAGCGAGTCGCTCCGCCTGGTTGGACTTGGCTACTCGTAGTATTTCCAGCGCCTCCTCAGGAGAGAGTGCATCGGCGATATAACGGAAATCGATTGCCGCGACGATCTGCTCCGGGGCCATATCGGCCAAAAGCCGCCAGACGGGTTTGCGCTCAGCCTTGGCGTACAGGTCCCATACCGCATTGATCAGTGCGGCTACCGCGAGATGAATGACTCCCTTCTCGGGTCCAAGCCAGCGGAATTGCGTGTCGCCTATGAGTTGAAGATTGAAGCCATTCAGATCGGACGTGATGGACTCAAGCGTGCGGCCTTTGACGAAGCGTGTGAGGTACCGTAAGGCGCCGACGACCAACTCCGTTCCGCGTCCCAGTGTGAACGTAAGACCATGTCCTTCATGGGCAGAATCCGTTTCGAGAATGCAATAAGCTGCCGAATAATCGGGATCTTTGTTGACCGCGTCCGAGCCTATATGCTCGCGGGACGTGGGGAATCGCAAATCGATAATGCGAACCCCAGTAATGGTAATCGATTTCACGGTTCTCCTCTGCGAAGTGGCAATGACGGTCAGCGCAGATTACCCTCACAGGCAGTCTAGGGCTTGTTTGCTACTTTCGTCAATAAAACATATATTTTACTGAAGGAAATACTACAATGATCCTAATGGACATTACAACTCATGACGACGTGAAGCCTGGAATGCGACATGGGCAGCTTCAACGCGACGTGCCGTGCGATGCCTTGAACGCCGATGGCGTCGAGCGCGCGTTTTCTCAGGTTTCCGTCGTGCTCGGCAGCATCTTGGTTAACCGTGTTGGAATTGTCAGTCTAGGAATGGAGAAGGCTTCATTTGTGACTGGCATTGACTGCGCGATAGATAATGGTTTCCTGGACGTACGGTTACGCGTGTTGGATTTGGAGGATGTGTGGATCTTGGGCTTAAAGATCATGTGATTGTGGTGACCGGTGGGGGAGCCGGCATCGGCGAGGCAATTTCGCGCGCATGCCTCGCGGAGCAGGCACGCGTCGTCGTGGTGGGACGCTTGTCGGAGAACGTCAAGCGCTTTCAGGCGGAGATGCAGGCTGCCCATAACCGCTGCGAATTCATCGAAGCGCAACTCGCTGACCCGCAGCAGTGTCGCAAGGCAGTTGAGGGCGTCCAGCAGCATTACGGCCGTCTTGACGGACTTGTGAATAACGCCGGCGCGAATGACGGCATTGGCCTTGCCAGCGGCGATCCTGAGAGATTCACCGAGAGCCTGCGCCAAAACCTGCTGCATTACTACGCGATGGCCCACTACGCGCTTCCGCTGCTGAAAGAGAGCCAGGGCGCAATTGTGAATATCAGCTCGAAAGTGGCGCTGACCGGGCAAGGCGGCACCAGCGGGTATGCTGCCGCCAAGGGCGCTCAGCTTGCACTTACCCGCGAGTGGGCCGCGGAATTGCTGCCATTCGGCATCCGCGTCAACTCCGTGCTGCCGGCAGAGGTAATGACGCCCCTCTATCGCCGCTGGATCGACAAGCAGGATCAGCCCGAAACGACGCTCAAAAAAATCACCGAGCGCATCCCTCTGGGACACCGCATGACTGAAGCGTCGGAGATAGCGGCAATGACCGTGTTCCTGTTGTCGCCCACGCAATCGGGCCACACAACAGCGCAGAATATCGTGGTAGACGGCGGTTACACACATCTTGACCGCAGCCTGACCTAGCCTGGCCGATTCGCTTCATTGTTTCGGCCTCCCTGTCGAGCATTCCAATAATCCCGGCCGGATGGAAATCGATAACCATCGCCCGATCTCCGATTTTGAGCGGCAGCGAAGTTATTGCCAGGATTCGCATAAAAAGCTCCATGGAAGGCTGCGGAGTTCAGCCGCATCTTCCATGGAGCTAGCAAGTAATTTAAGTGAGTTACTACGTCTGCTATGCGGCCGCAGACATAGATAGCCTGGGGCCATTATCTACCTCTGTCCAAAAGCACTTTGGTTATTGAACCTGATCCTGGAATGCTTGTCAAAACACTGTCGGATGCTCGCCGAATCATCGACAAAGTGGATGCCGATGGGAGATTTGGTCTGCATATTGATATCGGACACGCGTACTGCACAGAGGATCATTATGTCGATGCCATAGCGCATAATCTCGACATAACCCTGTACATGCATCTGGCCGACATTAAGAACGGCCATAACCTCCGGCTCGGAACAGCCACAAAGCTGCGCGAAGTCAACGTGGATGATCTGGATCTTTCGTTTGCTCACATCTCATCATGATCGGATCTGTAGAGTAGTATGTTTATCTTGGGCGGGAAAGTACGCTTGTACTCTACACCGACGATCCGCCCTCCAATGCAGACATTCAACACATCTCCCAGCTTACCGCGAACCGGACTACCTCTCTTTATCGATTCTCGCAACCCACAACACAATCGAGTATGCGTGATCGACTGCATCCTGAAATATCGGCGTATTTGGGCTCAGTCGCCGGGATGAATATGGAT
>JAATGG010000059.1 GCA_015654835.1 Terriglobales bacterium | reverse complement strand
TGGGTATAACGTCTGTATCGTCATTGATGTTGTGAGTGGAGAGATTCCGGCGCCAGCGAAAATATCCTTGGAGAAACTAGTCTGCAGGCAGACCCGGTATCACCCAGGACACGGTCAAAGATTTCCTGAAATTGGCTTTGCGAGGTGAGCTTATCAAAACGTGGATCCGTGTTACACCACGGAAGTTCGGCTTCGTGGTCGCGATGCGCTTTACGCAGATAGCAAAGCGCTGAAGTTGGATCTTCAAGAGCTAAAGAAAGGTATGCTCTGCGCACGTTGCTAAGCGGCACCGATGGATCGAACAACTCATATTCATCGACAAGCGCCTGAGCTCCGGCCATATCACCACATAACCCATAAAGTTCCGCAATTGTGCTGATCAAGAATGGAGTGAGCGTTGCGCTGCGCTGCAAACTTCGAGCGAGTTCATGCGCGGCCCTGTTGTTTCCAGATGCGGCATAAATAAATGCGTGGAATACAGACGACTCGACGGGGGAGGGGCCGTAAACACACGGAGTTGATAGATACAGCAGACCTTCTTGATAACGTCTGCTGTGGTAAAAATACCGTGCCATCGATACCTTTTGGACATAGGAAAATGGATCGATTTCGTTGGCTCGCGCTAGATATTCTCCTCCCTCATCCGAGCGTCCCATCGCCGTCAGAAACAATCCAAATTGACGATAGGTTCCGTGATGAGCACCGAGCGCAACTGCCTGTCTGAAAGTGCGCTCAGCCTCATCCCATTTCAATTCCATCGCGAGTACTGCCGCTAGCGCAGAATGCGCCCCTATCATTTGAGGTGCGAGTTGGACAGCCTTCATGGCCGCTGTTCTAGCTTCCAAGACCAACTTTGCAGAATTCGGGATTCCGCGTTGAGCCGTTCTCAAATAGCACTGGGCAATCCCGCATTGTGTACGGGCACACTCAGGAATTCTTTTTGCGATGCTCTGAAATTTTTCAAGGGCCGCAGGAACTTGTGACGATATTCCGTGATCGAGCAAAGCCTCTGCTGACAGAAGATCGGCATAATAGGCTACAATATCGTGCCCTGGGTTCGTTCCTTTCAGTGACGCCCAGTATTTTGCGAAATTCGATAGCTGAGGAGAGATTCTGCTCGCTAGTGCCGATGCAATCTTCTCCTGAAGGTCAAACAAATCCTCTACGCGTGCTTCCGCCTGGAATCTCTGTGATGAGACCTCGATGCCCTCGGCGGAGACTATCCTTGCAGTGACCCGTATCTGCTTTTCTGACACTCGAACAGTTCCATCGATCGTCCATTCAATGCCAAATTGGTTAACCAAGGTAGACAGATCGGTTGATTGCGAGCCAATTTGCGCAATAGATATTGCTGCGATAACGCGAAATCCAGGTGTGTGCGTCATCTTGTGCCGGACTTCATCTGTGATTCCAAGCGCACAAGCCGCAGAGATCTCAGTTCCGGATCCATCCTGAAATGGCAAGACCGCGACAGTGATTACTTGATGGGAAGGACGAGCAATCTCCAGAACCTTCTTTCGATCGTCGTACCTGTTTGATCGGAATACAGGAATGTAACTGCCAGGGCGGTAATAGATGAGAACCGGGTCATCCTTTCCTTCCGCTTCGTAATATTCCTTCAGTTTGCTTCTGAGACGCCGTGCTTCAGTGCGTACGATCGAATCGTGGCTTGGGTGGTAAGGGGGCCTGCGATCGTAGACCTCCGTCCCAATAAGGAACTCCTTGAGCACCTCTTTGCGTTCATTGATGGCATGGTCAACCGTGAACTGAAGAAATCGACCGAGGCGCTCCGACTGAACAAGCACAGAGCTATCCAGCAGCCTTTTAAGCTCTTTTCGAATCGCTGTCTTCGAGGGAATCATGGTTGAGTCATCCTTTCTGTTTGCGGTTTTATCCAACTTCCGTCTGATGGCAACTATCCATGGCATCCATGCGGTAGGAACATACAAAGACGATCCGTCTAGTAAATCATAATACGAGACGCATCGTCCTGTATACGATGTAGGCCGCTCTTTGACACCGCCGAGGTCGTTATGCGGTCAACTGATAGTGGGTGATCGCCCGGAGAAATCCCTGAACACCGGCGCGACTTTCATTTCCTGCAGCATCATCTTTCTTGCGACACCACAAAGTGCGGGTTTCTCCGCACACCGGCACCACTACTCGCACCAGTGATGTAAGCGCACCTCATCTTGGTCTCTTTGGACGTTGAATTCGTAGGAACAGTTCCGACTTCCAGCATCCCCGAAAACAACCTCTTGGTCAGAGTCGACAGCTCCCATCCTTAGTTGAATGGCAGATGCACAGCGTAGCCCATCGAACTGCGGCATTCGATCCGCAATATGTTCCTCTCGGCGCCAGTAAGGTTAATTGCATGGCCTAAAGATGGTTGCCAAATGTCCTCGCGTCCCCCCCCAGGCAGAGTGGGTCTCTGAGAACAAAAAGAGATTAGGCTAAATTCGTCGATTCGGAGAGCGACCGCCATGTCTCTATTTCTGCTTGGAGACTTGTCAGCTTGTCTGTTACCGCCTTAACTGCATCTGGTCCCAGAAGTAGATGTGCCGGGGGATTCGGCTCGGCCAGGATGCGCAACATCGCGTCCGCAGCTTTGACAGGATCTCCGTTCTGTTTTCCGCTTCGCTGTTCACGTGTTTGTCGCGACGGCGCAAAACTTGCGTCATAGTCAGGGATGGTTCGAGGCGCGCGCGTCATAGAGCGCCCGGCCCAATCCGTACGGAACATGCCGGGCTCAATCGCGGTTACGAAGATCCCGAATTCTTTCACTTCTTTTCCAAGGGCCTCCGATATACCTTCGAGAGCGAACTTACTCGCGTTGTAGACGCCTACACCTGGAAATGTCACCAGCCCACCCATCGAAGTGACATTCAGGATGCGCCCTGTACGCCGTCTTCGCATATGAGGCAGTACGGCCTTTGCAACCGCTATTGCGCCAAAGACATTAACTTCAAACTGGCGTCGAATCTCGTCCATCGGAGATTCTTCGATAGGCGCTTCCAGGCCATATCCGGCATTGTTGACCAGCACATCGATAGCGCCAATCTCCGATTCAATGCCGTCAATTACGCTGCTGATTCTTTCGGTCTCCATTACGTCAAGGACTCGGGCAAATGCTTGACCTGGAGACTCCTTTTCAAAAGCAGTCGCTGCTTCTTCAGAACGCACGGTGCCCACGACGCGGTATCCGGCTGCGAGGGCTTGTCGAGCCAAGGCTCTGCCAAAACCGGAACTTACTCCAGTGATAAGGATTGTCTTGATTGCCATAATCTTCTACCTTTCTGAAGTTCTCTTGCGGTATGCCGCATGTGCCTTTTCAGTCGCAATTCCCAAAAACGCATTACGCGCAATTTGCCTGGTGACACTCTCCGATAACGATCCATGTCCTGACATCAAGCGAAAGATCAGGGGTCCGTAAAGATTGTCCATTGCGATTTCTGGATCGGTATCTGCTGCAATTTCGTTACGCTGGATTGCACGCTCCCATATCACACGCACAGCGTCACGTCTTGGTTTTAGGAACACATTGAGAAACGTCCGTTTAAACTCCCCATCGCTCTGTGCTTCCGCCAGGAACTGACAGAAGGCGCTTCCTGCTGCGCTTTTGTAGAAGCGGGTTACTGAGCGAAGCTGCTTCACCATGTCTTCAAGGAATGAGCCTGTATCGGGAACTTCGACCTCTGTAAGCATTGCCTTACAGAAAGCATCGAGCGCCACGGCAGATTTAGATTTCCACCATTTGTAAATCGTTTGCTTTCCGACACCGGCCCTGCGCGCAATTTCCTCAATGGTCAAATCCCGAAGAGGCATTTCCTTGAGCAATTCGGCCGTCGCTATTATCACAGCCGCTTCGGACTCTGTGCTACGAGGCCGTCCGGCGGATTTGTTTCGCTGTAAAGACACAGCAGGTTGCATCAAGCCTCCCTCTGACCCAAAGTCGAGTTTTCAATGACGAAGCGGTATTTGACTCCGAACATCTCAAATCTTGTATCCATTCGTGGCTTCATCCCAGCTCCGTGTGTCGACTGCCATCTTCTGCGCTCCAAGTACCAAACAAAAAACAGAGACGTATCGTCTAGAAAAGCATAATGCGAGACGAATCGTCTTGTAAAGAGGACATCGTATGAAACGGAGATTATGTGCGTTTTTTCGTTGATGAGCATCGCGGGACATATGATATTTATGCGCAGGGCGGGAGATAATCTGCGCGTAATTTCGGCCCTGCCGTCCGGACTTGGCGAGGGTGTGCATATTGCGAGTGCCCTTGAAGGAGGGCACTCGCTTTCCGGAGTGCGGAACGATTGTTCGATAAAACGTATCCGGCGGTATTGTCCCGACGTCTCTCAGGTGAGCACCTTGACTGGGATCGGCAGGGATGCGGGGCGAGGAAAGATTTGTTTACTGGGATGCCGCTCTGCTCGCCATGGTTAGCATCGAGGATTGTTGCCTAGCTACGGCAACTCATCACTGGTACAAGGTATCGCACGAGCCGGATTGTATTGATGCTAAAAGGATCTCTAATGGCTATTCGATCTCGCGTAGCTGCTCTTATGATGCGAGGCGAGAATTCAGGTAAGCAGTGGTGGCGACAATAATCTCTGTGCTCAAGACCGGCCAGGGCAAAGAATTCAAAATGTCATTGTCGGATCGTGCCTTGCCGACAATAGGCGATGCCATGATTTCAAAAGATACGCGGGTTAGAAGTTCCGCGTTGTCCGGAGAGAGAGCCTTCAGCAATGGGAGTAACGCTTCCCGATAGTGCGCGAATATTCGGGAACGGCCGCTCCAGCCAACTTGATGTACGGATGGATCGCTTATCTTGCCACTAAACAGTGCCCGATGGAGTTTTTCGTCCTTGGTGAAACCCAACACCACCGCTTCTACGGTTGCATGCACAACCTCATCAATGTTCGGGAACGCTTTACCTGCTAAATGAGCCTCAACAGTCTGTTCGAGCCGGCGGGTCACACCCTCCTTGAGGGCAAGCAGCAATTCCGCTTTACCGCGGAATCTGCGGTAAATATTCCCTGCGGGTATTCCTGCCAGTTCGGCGAGGGCTGCCATCGAAAAACCCTCTAACCCATTGGCTCTTAGTAGTAGTTCCGCCGCTGTGATAATTCTCGCGAGCGCTTCACGGCTGCGCTGCTGATGGGGTTGATGGACCAATCTGGACGTCTCATAAGTCGATATCTGCAAATTCGAAACCTCGGAATGTGTTATCTGAAGCGGCGGCCCCATTATTTCTTCTAACATTCTCATAGAGGCCCGGTCATGGAAGAACAAACATGCTGCTCAATCGGGTGAGGGATGCTAGCGTGCTGTCGGCATCCCTCACCCGATGTTATTACTGGCGGAACGCTACCCATGCCGAATGATGCGACCCCGAAGGCGATGGCGAGCCAATTTGCGAAACGTCAATGCAGGAAATCCGAAATCTCTTTCACAACAGTCTCCGGGCATTCCTCTGCGACGAAATGGCCACACCCCTTTGCAATATCTCCCTTCGCGTCTATGGCTACAGACTGCAGGGTGAGGTTCAGAATACCGCCAATCCCATCCTCCGATCCAACAGTGAGAACCGGCATGGGCAGTTTGTGTTGAGCCCACTCGTGGGCCTGAGCCAGCCCCTCTGAGCTAAAGGCTGCCCGATAATAAGCAAAACTGGCGCGAACGGCTCCTGGCTTTTCGAAAATGCGAACATACTCGTCAAGGTCGGCTGGAGTAAGTGCCCATTGTTTCGTCATCTTATGTGCGAAAAGCCAAGCCAAATATGCACGCTCATGACCGCTGACGAGAATTTCCGGCAGGTCGTCCAGACGATTGAAGGAAAAGTGCCATGATTTGACGTTGTTCGTGTCGCTAGGGACGCCGGCAGGGAGTTGCGTCACGCCGGGCAGTGCGGCATCAAAGAGTACCAAGCGGCGGATATCCTGCGGATATGAGGACGCATACGCATAACTTATCCAAGTTCCCACGTCATGGCCGGCAACGTCGAGGGGGCCATCTTTGGTCAGGTTCAATGACGTAACGAGGGCGTGAATATCGGCCGCTACGGTCTTTAGGTCATAGCCGGTTTCTGGGTGGTCTGAATCCCCCATACCGGGCGGGTCCAGGGCGATTACATGTCGTCCAGATGCGGCCAGAGCCGGCATGACGCGTCTCCAAGCGTACCAACTTTCAGGCCATCCCGGAACCAGGAGCAGGGGAGCGCCGCTTCCGCCTTCCACGTAGTGCAAACGCACTCCGTTCACCATGATCGTTCCATGGTGAAACGTCTCCCAGAATTGGCCGCCGTTCTGCGTGGGATCGGTCAGGTTCTGTGCCGGTGCCTGGGCTGTCATGACTCCAAAACAGAGAAGCAGACCGGTGATGCCTGACAGGAAGGATCTTTTTAGTAGTTGTTTTTCTGATTCGGCTGGCGACAGACCTGATACCAACATGGTGCTTAGCTCCTGATCATCTTTGATTGCCGCGATTGAATGAGAAGGCTTGACAGAGACCTCCTCTGGACGTATCGAGGATAAGGCGATTGCCTCACAAAAGCAAACATAAGTCGCATTTCTATACTTAAGAGGGGAAGCTTAGATGCACTATAAGGCTGGATATTGTGGTTTCTATGCGGTTATGGTTATCATCGTAATGCGAATACAATTCGCATTTGTGTCTACGGAAATACATTCGCACACGAGGTAACCACGGGAGGGCGGAAGAAGAAAAATGGCACGCTGGAAGAATTACGGCTTATTCGTGTTGTTGTCGGTTTTCTTGTGTGGAACGGCAAGCCGGGCGGCAACGCCTGCAGCGCCGCGCCACACTGAAGAGGTCACGCTGAAGGGCGGAGCCGTCATGATCTATGACAAGAACGTCCCCATCCCAACCAGGGACGGCACGGTCGTCTATGGGAATGTTTTCCGGCCGAAGGTGGCTGGGCAATACCCCGTGATCATGGCGCAAGGGCCCTATGGCAAGGACGTGACCTTCGCTCAGGCCTATGTGCCCCAATATCGAGAATTGCTCAAGGCAAACCCGGATATGTGCCAGCAATCTTCCTGCCGTTTTATTCGTTGGGAATTAACAGATCCCGAGCGCTGGATTCCGGATGGCTATGTCGTTATTATGCTTGACGTGCGCGGCTCAGGTTATACGCCCGGGGTCTTGGACCCGCTTGCCCCCAAAGAGGCAGAGGACTATTACGACGCCATCGAATGGGCGGGGACACAACCCTGGTCGAATGGCAAGATCGGTTTGCTTGGTATCTCTTTTCTGGCGATGAATCAATGGCAAGTGGCATCTTTGCGCCCACCGCATCTCGCGGCAATTGTGCCATGGGAAGGAGCATCGGATATTTATCGGGAGGCAATCTTTCACGGCGGCATCTTGAACGATTTTTTCCTGAATAGCTGGTTCAATAACCAGCTTGTCGCCAATCAGAATGGCAACAGCCACACGGCCTACACAGACCCGGATTTCGGCGGAGCGCCGACAGGGATGCCCTTGGATGAAGCGACGCTTGAGCGTAATCGCCAAAGTCTCGTTGACCGTGCACATCACCATCCTCTGCTCGATGCTTACAACGAGGCCATTAATGCCAAACTTGAAAACATTGTCACGCCGACACTGTCGGCTGGCAACATGGCGGCAGCGGGACTGCACGGGCGTGGTAATTATCAAGGCTTCGTTCGAATCTCGTCTACACAAAAATGGCTTGTGCTGCACACAGGCACGCACGTCGATAGTTTCTATTCCGAAGAAGGTCTCGAACTGCAGCACAAGTTTTTCGATCACTTTCTGAAGGGGACCGACAACGGATGGGAAAAGACTCCTCCCGTCACGCTGGTGGTCCGCGATCAGAGACACACACCGTATGCAGCTCGCTCTGAGCAGGAATGGCCGCTGAAGAGAACTCAATATACCCCGTTCTATTTGGACGCCCGGAATATGCAACTGGAGGCTAATCCCGCGAAAAGCGAGACTAGAACTTCTTTTGCAGCGGGGAAGGACGACAAGACCTTCACGATGATGTTTGATCGAGATGTAGAATTCACTGGACCGGCAGCAGCTCACCTCTGGGTATCGTCTTCGACGACCGACGCAGACCTGTTCGTAACGCTGCAGATGTTTGATGAACAGGGGAAAGAGATTACCTATCTTGGAGCCTCTGATATCGCCTCGCCTCTGGCACAAGGCTGGCTCCGCGTCTCGCAACGTCAGGTCGATGCAACTCGTTCCAAACCGTATCTTCCGTGGCACACCCATCAAGAAGTGCAAAAGCCGGCTCCCGACCGCTTCTATTCCGTGGACGTCGAGATATGGCCAACATCCATCGTCGCTCATCAGGGGTACAAGCTGGTGATGCGTGTAGCGGGTTCGGATTTCTATCGTCCCGACCCTGCGGGAGATACGACGATGGTCAATCGTGGGTCAGGC